>CAZJQY010000026.1:0-8729 GCA_964548095.1 uncultured archaeon | reverse complement strand
TTCTCTCGTATGTATTTAAGACGTGATTGTCTATGGAACCTGAGGAATTCATCGAGAAGGCGGTTATCCTGCTGACGGCTGTGGCCATTATCATGTACTTGAACTACAATCTGTCCGAGCTCGCAGCGGAAAAAGTGATTGACCTGACGGAGAACGCAAGCGTGGGTTTCCGGGTTTCAGACGACATCAGAAAAGCCCAAGTGTACGTTGAGGATGAGTCCGACGTCATCGAGTGCAAACTTTCAGCAGGGGAGACCGTGTGGCGGTGTTCAGACCAGGACTGGAATTACGTCGGCGCCTCACCGCAGAAGCTCGACGGGAAAGTCAGGAAATGCACGTGGGCGCACCCGGTCACCAACAAGACTCTGATAATCCGCTTTGACAATGAAAATTTTAACGCACCCCTAAGGGGGTACTATGGGATAATCGACGGCATCTCAGTCGATAAACCCGGCATCGTGACGCTCGCCGTCCTCGTCGACGGAGTGAAAGTCTTCGACGGATTCACATATACACCGGGTTTGAAGAGCATCGATATCGGTCCAACAAAAGGGAGAACAATCGAATTTCAGGTGTTCACCGACCGGGGACTCAGAAGACACTTCTGCTTCGACGTCTGGAGCGAGAGCGCCTAATGCATCCGGGACGCTATCACATCAGGTATCGTGCCGAACCCGTAACCCCTCGCTCTGAGCGATCCCACCAGCCGTTCTATGCCGTCCAAGAACGGCTTTCCAACCCCCCTCGTCATGTGCTCTGGCACACCCTTAACGCGGGGGACGTCTGTGAACTCCCAGGCGTGGAAGTAGAGGAGCGCATACCCGTGAAGCATTAAAGCGGCTTCGCATCCAAGCTTCGTGTACCACAAGCCTATGTTCCTCATCCACCACCAGGATAACGGTAGGCCGAATACTGTAGAACTCGGAACCTCGACGATTCCGCCTACCTTGTGAATGCCGGGCCTCTTTAGGACTGCCGCCAGCCTGCCAGGGATGAGCGCAGGATGCACGGAACTGTCGTAGGCAAAAGACAGCTCAGATAGAACCGCATATAGATGGGGGTCGGCCATGTTCCGGGGACTCCTGAAGCCCGAGACCGGGATTCGGGAAGCCTTCTCGACAGACTCCTTGCCAAGCTTCACGTCCGCATAAACCTCGTCTCTCGGAAGCCCCTTCAAAACCTTGTGCTGGTCTCCGTGGCAGCCCACGTCATGGCCGCAGGAGGCGAGCTCGCGCACGACATCCGGGTGCTCTCTCGCGAACGTCCCAGTCACGAAAAAAGTGGACCGAACACCAAGACGCCCGAACAAGTCCACGAGAAGCCGGCACCCGACCGCAGAATACTCCATGCTCAAGGAATGCTCGCTCGGAACGCCGTAGATGACTGGAGGGTCGAAGCCCTCAACGTCGAATGATAGGCAGACGATTTTTTTCATTTGGTCTTTGGTTGCGTGAGCAGCCTGATAATGTTTTTAGTGTGGTAGAGGATATTGGGGACAAGTGAGTATGATGCCTTCCTCTTTTCCTCCCACACTACAGGCACTGAAGATAGAGTGTAGCCCAGTCTACTGGCGTAGTACAGCATCTCGACGTCCCAGAACCAGCCTTTCTCTTTTATGTGCGGGATTACGTCTCGTATCGCGTCTCTCCTGAAGCCTTTGAACCCGCATTGCGTGTCTGAGACTGGGAAGCCGAACAGGATGCTCACGAGCTTTGCGAGGCAGTAACTCAGGATTTTCCGATGTAAGAGCCGCTTCACGCGGGACCGCGGGTGAAAGCGGGAGCCGACGACTACGTCGAAAGAGTCCAAAGAGCTTACCAGTTCCGGAAGTGACGACAAGTCTGTCGATAAGTCCACGTCCATGAAAACAATCTTCTCCCCGCGGGCTTCCTTGACGCCCACTTCGATGCCGCCGCCTTTGCCGAGCCTCACCTCGCTGTGGATATGCCGTATTTCAGGGTGCTCGCCCGCAAGCTGGGAGGCAATTTCGGGAGTCCTGTCCGAGCTTTCTTCAACAATGATTAGCTCATATTCGCCGTTTTTACCTGCCGCCTTTAGGATACTTAGGATATTGTCCTTAAGGACGTTCTCCTCATTGTAGGCGGGGATGATAATAGAGAGCATACTGTCCACTAATTCTTAAACCACGAATATAAATCTAGTCTAGATAAAAAAATGAGGTTTCTGGTGACTGGTGCGGCAGGATTCATCGGCTCGCACCTCATGGACTACCTGGCAGAAAAGGGGGAGGTCTACGGCTCATACTGGGAGAAGGACGACCTGTTCCGGGTAGAGCACCTCAGGGGGAAAACGCAGCTCATTGAGTGTGACATCCGGGATGAGAAAAAAGTGGGCGGCCTCGTCTCGCAGGTAAAGCCTGACGTAGTCTATCACATGGCCGCACAAAGCTTTGTGACCGTCTCCTGGGAGGAGCCGAAGAGAACACTCGACACGAACATCATGGGGACGTTCAACCTCCTCGAGGCAGTACGCAAGCAAAACCAAAACCCCCGGATTATCGTTGCGTGCTCATCCGCAGAATACGGGATAACACGCGAGGACGAAATCCCGATAACAGAAGACAAGAAGTTCAGGCCCTCCACCATATACGCGGTAAGCAAAATCGGAACAGACATGCTCGCCTACTTCTACTGGACGGCATACGGGATGAACATAATCCGTGCAAGACTCTTCAACATCACAGGGCCGAGGAAGACGATGGACGCCTGCTCCGACTTCACGCACGGGATAGTCGAGATAGAAAAAGGTAAGCGCGACGTCTTAGACGTTGGAAACAAAAACGCCGTCCGCGACATAACCGACATCCAAGACGCACTCAAAGCATTGTGGACGCTCACTGAAAAAGGCGAATCCGGCGAGGAATACAACATATGCTCCGGCAGGAGATACCGAATCTCCGAGATAATCGAGACAGCGAAGAAACTCTCAACAAAACAGATAAAAGTAAGAGAAGACAAAACAAAATACAGGATAACCGACGACCCCATATTCGTCGGAGACAACACAAAACTTACAAAACTTGGGTGGAAACCAAAGATACCCCTCGACAGGACACTGTCAGATATGCTAGACTACTGGAGGCAGATCCTGGATTAAAAGATTTTTGTTTTCATCCAATTCGATGAAAACGATTTTGTCGAAGCCTTTTAGTCTGTTGTAATCCGATGGATTCTGAGGGGGCATATCATAACAGTAACCTCTCCGCCCAAAGTAGTAATCCGAAACGAAAAAGCTTGGATCCCTCAGAAGTACCAGCGTATTATTATCGTATTTTCCGGATGCGAAAAACGCCTCTGCCAGCTCGTATTGATAGACAAAATGGCCCCAGATTTCCAGAGATGTCTCATTCCATATACCGGACATGATAATCTGGCTGTCCAGTACCATGAGAATCACGATTAACACAACAAGCACTCTATCCCTCTCAAAAAACTTGAGAAACAGTGTTATGGACATTAAGATGAGTAATGAAAAGTTAGTGAACAGGAAAAAATGACTTGATATCCCCTGCCTCAAAAACAGGAGTATGAACAAAGAGGACAGAACCTGTGAGCAGATTATCACTCTGAAGTTCTTGTTTTTTATTTTGAGGAACAGAACAACCGCTGAAACAACGAGTATTGATACACTGCCAAAGGCAACGCCCAGTTGATGACGGAAGAAATCCGAGTAGACATAACTTACGGGCGTACTCGCACGGTAAATCTCACCACCAATTAATTCATTGATCATAACCCTGCCGGTAAGTATGTAAATGTCTATGAAATTCAAGGAGAACGCAAGAACCGTTAGAACCAGAGCGTAGAACAGTCCCTCGTAAACTTTATCTCTGTGGGAGAAGAAGTAGTAGCAGATGATTATGAACGAGTTTACTAAAGAAAGCCAGTCATGCAAGAGTGAGAGAAAGTATATCACGAAAAAAGAGATTTTATAAAGTCTAATTTTTTTCTGGTCAAACTTTAAAATGAGGTAGATGATTAAAAGGGGCCCTGTAAGGAAGCTCGTACCGTGATAGGTTGGCAGCGTGTTGTATAACATGTTGACTGGAAAAAACGCGTAAACAATAACCATCAACAGACCCGTGACGCGGTCGAAGAGTGATTTCCCGATGAGGTAAATCAAAAAGAGGTTAAGAAGGTAGAAGGAGAGAGCAACAGACCGGATAACCCACTCGTCATTCCCCAGAAACAGCGTTGGTATGGAGTGGAGGACTAAACTTAATGTGGGGTGATTTATGTAGAACCCCCTGGGACACCGGTCGTCTTTCATATATCCGTCGAGTGCACCGAATTTAAGGTTCATGTAACCGTGTTGGCGTACGTTTTCGTTGAAAGTGCCTTGGAGGGCGGGAACGCCGGCCAAGTGGTTCCCGATGATAAAGGGTTTGTTTATAATCGAGTATGAGGGATAGAGTGATATCAACACGAGCATGAATGTCGCGTAAAACAACCCAAATTTTCTCAGGTGAGGTAACATGATGCTCATTTCTTTCTGCAAACACCAAACAACTTAACTCCCACAGGCAAAAAACCGATCAAACTCTCAACATATAAGATTAACGGCAAGACAGAATTCAAGATAGGATTAGACGCCTTATCAGGCGTCTGACCCGCACCATCCCTCAAAAACTTATTCAACAAGACAAAGGGGTAGGAGACCATATTCCAGTACTGCAACTTAACAACACCAAAACCAGACTCACGTACGATAAGACGCAAGTCCTCCCGTTCATACCTGCAAGAATGCTTAAGCCGTACGTCATGCACACTCCACAGACACATCTTAGCGGGCACTGTAAACACCAAAAAACCAGCATCAACAAGAACGCGGTTAATCTCCCGAAGACACTCAACCTCAGACCCAACATGCTCTAGAACATCAGCTGCGATAACACAATCAAAAAACCCATCCCTAAACGGCAGGGAAACAACATCACCCAACACCAGACCAACCGAAACCTTCTCCCTCACATAACCCAAAGCCTTGGCGCTTATATCCAACGCAACCACATCAAACCCATCTGAAACCAGTTCACGGATGAGATAACCCGGACCACAACCCAAAATCAGGACACGCCTCCCAGAAACATGGCCCCTCAACAACCTCCGCTTAGAAGAAGAAAGCCAATAATCCCGGTCATACTCCTCAAGCAGTTCTAGCTCGTCATCAACAAGAAAGACTTTATGATCCAATATCCTCCCACCTTAACTTTAACATGACATAAAATATTTGAGTAGTATTAATAGGATATTTAGACGTATATTATAGGCAAACTATGGACTTAGAAAAAGAAGCAGCATACATCCTCCCGCTGTTGGTCTTCCTGACATATTCTACACTATATCTGTACCCGGATGTTTTCAATGACATATCAAGGGACGGGGACATCAACGAATGGATGCGTGAGGTAGAGCACCAGACGGTGCTTGAATTCTTCAACCCACTGCCGCAGGCGGGGACAACTGCCACCAGCACATACTATCGGCCGATCCAGAAAATAATATGGAAAATACAGATGGATACGTGGGGTGAATACTCCTCAAACTACCGGATTTACTGGATTCTCATTCACAACATAACAGCCGCCATGGTCTACCTGTTGTGCAGAAAACTGTCGCTTGAAAGAGGAACCGCCCTCCTGTCATCCGCCCTGTTTTTCACCCTGAGACCCAACATAGGCATTGTGAAACACGAGATTGCGATGGCAGGACACGGCCTCGCGGCAATATTCTTCATCATGACACTCGTCTTCTTCATCGATTATCTGAGGAAGGGCACCCTGAAAGCCTACGCTGGTTCCTTCGTGTTTTTTGTTCTAGCAGTATTGACTTCCGAAAGCGTTATCACATTATTTGTCATTCTTATGGCACTCCACTTGTTCTTGCAACCCAGAGACGACTTAGACCTCAAGAAATCCTTCCGCGTGCACTCACCCTTCATCGTATTGAGCCTCCTTCTGATGTTTTTCTCTGCGCTGAGGTACCCCATAGGCTTTGTCGCCAACAACTGGGGGGGAAGCTACTTCGGGACGTACACTGTCACCCGACTGCTCGACTACCTGACGCTCTTAGTCTACCCCTTCAGCCAGACGGAGTTTATGAAGCTTGTTCTCCTGAATGTTGTCGTTGTTGTCGCGTGCGTGTCGCTCCTCACGTTTAAGGGCGTCGACAGGTTCCTGGTTCTGTGGGTCATCATCTGCCTGCTGCCGTTCTCCTTCTCGAACTTCAGGCCAATCGAGAGCCTTTGGAGGTACATCTACCAGTCTTCGATAGCCTTCGCCATCCTCACCTCAAAATCCGTCGTCGAATTATTCAGCAAAAGGAAGGTCACATTACTCTCGATTTACTCGCTAGTTTATTGGGCAGTCAACATCGGGTTTGTGACGAAGCTGATTGAAGGATGAATATGAGAAAAAACGTTACTGAACTCGTCGTAGGTCTCGTGCTGATTGTCATCTCCTTCATAGTTCTCGAGCCGACCTTCCTCGAGTACACCCGCAAGCCATACTCCTCAGATTACAGCTCACTGAACACCTTCATCCAGGACAACCGCCAGTACGGCGACTACATTCTGTTCCAGCCGGGGTGGCTGAAGGGATTTGCCAGAGACTTGGGCATGCTCCAGTATATCCCAGACTACTCGGAAGACACATTCATAAGGGGATTAGTTGAGAGGATGTGGGTCGTATCATTGAATGAACAGGAACCAAAAACAAGACTAACCATAAGATTAGTCAACACGACAGAAATCGGCAGACTCAACGTTAGACTCTATGAAGTAACAAAAAAGCCGACAACATTTAGGGACATGCTCGCAACCTCTAAAGCCCGCATCGGAACAACAGAGGGGGTCTTGGATGGTGACAAAATTGCTTTTGAGGGACTGCCAGACTGGACGAACATAGTCCCGACCACAGAGTACTTTCACGGAGACGGCCACAACGGCTTGTTCTTCCACCCTGTTTCAAACAAGCGCAAGACTATTGAATTTTATAACATCCCAACTGGCAGCCTCTATTTCACGTACGGACTTAAGCCAAAGTTAGACTGTAATCCCAACGGAGAAGTAGACTTGACGCTGACAGTAAACAATGCACTGGCCTTCAGCGATTCAATGATTCTGAAGAAAGGAGGATTAAAACACAGACTAGTGGAGTTACCTGAGGGCATTAACGATTTTGTCGTGGAAGTATCAACTGTGGATGATACCTGCATGCATTTCTTTATAAACGGCTACTTTCAATCAAGCGGGTGAGGAGATAAATTAAAAATGTATAGACCATATGTTGTTTGTCATGCAACAAGTAGGCTATCGAATGATTCGCGCTGTTGTCTTCGACTTTGACGGGACGCTCGTTGATTCGACGGAGAGTATTTTCCGGGAGTACCAGCGGGTCGTAGAGATTATGGGGCTTCGCGAGATATCGTATGGTGAGTTCCGGAGAGAGCTTGGGAAGCCGTGGGATAAGGTTCTTGAGACGCTTTGGCCGGGCGTTGACGTCGGGGAGTTCAGCATAGTCTACCGTCAGGAGAAGGAGGAGACGGAGTTGCTCGCCCACGTCCCGGAGGCCTTGCGCGAACTTGGCAGGCGGTTCAGGCTTGCCTTACTCACGTCGCGCGGCGAGAAGACGCTTTACAGGATTCTTGGGGAATCAGGGATTAGTAAGGAGACATTTGAGGTAATTCTCCACAAGGACTCGCTTCACGCTCACAAACCGGACCCTGAGGCGTTGCATCATCTTCTTCGTTTGATGCGGCTTAAGCCGGGTGAGGCGGTTTATGTGGGAGACTCGGTCGTTGATGCGGCGTGCGCGAAGGCCGCCGGCGTCGCCTTCGTGGGAGTGCTTACGGGAGGAGCAACGAGGGAGGAGTTCGAAGGCTTGTGCGTCTCTCACGTCATAAGCTCTATGGAGGAGCTTCCCGCCTTGATTGCGTCGCTTGCTAATCGTTGAAGTCTTTTTCTTTCGTCTTGTAGACGAGGACTGCGAACACGGCGTAGATGAGTGTTATGAGCCCGAATGACGTAAGCATGGGGGATGCTTGCTCGTCGTATAATGCCGACGCCGGGAGGTTTTTGGCTGTCATCTTGTAGTCGAAGAGGTCGGCTGCTGAGACGGGTTGCGCCCCCTCCCGGCCGAGGAGGTAGGCGGGGAGGTTCTGGGAGAGAGATGGGTTAATGTAAATGTGAGCGTGAATCGATATGAATCCCTTGTAGAGGGGGTAGAAGAGGCGTACGAACTGCAGGTCCAAGACGAGGTGTGACGCCCAGTAGAAGACCACGATGAAGGTGAGCTCCCTGTCTTTTTTCGAGAGGTAGTATACTGCGTAGCCGAGGAATGCGAGGAAGAACACGTTGTGGAGGATGCCGTGCCCGAAGAAGAAGTCGAGGTCTGGTGCGACTGCGAGCGGGGAGAGGAGGCTTATCCTGCGTCTGCTGAGTGCTGGGAATAGCAGGGAGAGGGCGGCCAGCGGGAGCAGGAAGTGTATAAAGGGTTCCATTTAGGTTACCTGGTATACGTAATCGTCTTGATTGTGGTATTCTTCAATCAGGGAGGTGCAGTTGATCTTCTTTTTGGATAACACAAAACGTACATTGTATTTCTCGAGCATGCCTGCTTTTGTATCGCAGTCTCCGCTAAAAAATTGGTCTAGATTGTCTTTTTCCCCGCCCCCTAAAACCGCCGCAACCGTTGCGACAACGTGGTTTCC
>CAZJQY010000025.1:0-8732 GCA_964548095.1 uncultured archaeon | reverse complement strand
AAATGAATAGTATTCAATATACTACTAATTATACCCATTATCGTTCTATTTATAAATTGATATGTCTATATACTATACATCCTCATTCGAACGATGAGTCTCACATGGAACTCACATAAAACTCAATTACTACAAAAAGACAAATATGCGTTTTTTAACAAATACTACAATACTTACTAAAAAATGAAATTCGACCAGCTCGACCTCGCGATTCTCAAGCATCTGCAAGATGATGGCAGACTCAGTTTCCGCGAGCTTGGCCGAAAACTCGACATCCCCCACACGACCGTCTTCACCCGCGTGGAACGGCTGAAGAAAAAAGGCGTCATCAAAAAGTTCGCCGCAATCCTCCACCCCCACGAACTCGGCGGGCAAATCAACATCATCGTACTCGACGCAAACCCAAGCGAATCGAAATCTCTCGCAAAAAAGATATCGGAGCTCGAGGGGGCGAAGAACGTCTTCAGGACCTTGGACGGCAAAATCATCATCCACGCCGTCGTTCCGTCAGACCCCGAGGCACAGGGAATCGAGGACTTCCTGACCAAGATTGAGGGCCGCCCGTTCACCCTCTACTCCATCAACGACATCGTGAAATTCGACCACAAGGTTCACGAAGAAATCTTAAAGTAATCAGCGTATAATCTTGTAGGGTAGCCTGTCGAATTTCAGGGCTTCAGGCTTCGGCAACTCCTTCTTCCTGACGGCCTCCTTCTCCCGTTGCTCAGAACTGATGAATTTTGGCGCGATGAGGACCTCTCTCCTCCGGAGCCCCTTGACGTCAAGGCTCCGGTAGGTGCAGACGAAGTACGGCAGGAACAGGACACCCCGCGGGCTAACGGTGACAGCCGAAAAAATGCTCTTCAAAAGCGATGCGATGTCCGCGGAATGATAGCGAATCTTGTCGACCCTAAATTTTAAGCCGGAAACCATCTTGATGACGAGGAACTTCTTGAGGTCGTAGATGCCTCCCACAAGGTGCGGCATGTTAATCGACGCCATGACGGCCTTGTCTCCCTCAGCGCCCTCGGTGTCCGCAAGCTTCCTGTCGATATCCCCCCCAGTCGTCCCCATGACATCATGGATGAACAACCTCACAAGGTCAAACAATTCCTGGGTGACAAAAACGACGATGTTGACGGTGCTGCGGACTGTTGCGTTCTGCAGGAACATATTCCCCCGGTCATACGTCTTGATGACGTTCTTCGACTCAAGGATTGCGATATACTTGTCCTCCAAATGCTTGTAAGGAAGCTCCCCATGCTCCAGCAGGGTGGTCAGGTGCTCCCGCGCCTCCTCAGGCAGGTCCATAATCTCCTTGAGAATTGAGGAGCTCTCCACCGAGTACTCGGTTGAGCCAGTCTTCCTGCGCTTGCGCAGGTAGTAGAGGTCGCCGTTGTTGAGGTTGACGAAGAGGAAGTCGTCGTGCTCGGTCTTTCCGAGTGATTCCCCCTCAAGGTGCACGTCGCGGGAGACCGTGACTTTGAGCATCTCAACTGGGGCGTAGCGGGTTTCGACTTCCTCGATTTTCTCGGAAACGCCGCGGAAGACGCCTTTCGGCTTCTTCCTCTTCGACTCGAAGTAAGAAAGCACATCGTCTCTTTTTCTGCCGGGAATGAATATGTGGTCCTCGCCCATGAACCGCCGCTCGGTGAGCCCTGCCTTCACCATGAACTCCTGCAGGCTTTCGTCGATTTCCTCGCCGCGGGACTCTAAGCTCTCAACAATCTGGAACCTGTTGATGAGGCTTATCGGCTTCCCCCTCGCGTAGTCTATCGCGTCAGCGGTGAAGTCTGAGGTGGTGATGAACGCCCCCCGCACCGCGCCCACCCGCTTCATCTCCCCCTCAAGCTCCTCGACGGGTTTGGCGTCCACGTCCTTATCGTATGGGCCGGCCCGCACCACCGAAATAATCTCCCCGCCCATGGGGTTCGTGGTCTTCGCGTGCACGTAAATGTTGCCGTCCGCAAGCTCCTTCACGGACTTGATTTCGAAGCCCATCTTCGAGATGAACGACGTCACAAACGACTGGAATTCGCTTCTGTCGACGTCCAGAAACTTGGTTGCGTCAGCCATCGCGCACCGTCCGCTTCCCACGCAAGGCGTTCAGGAAGCCGCTGCGCACTCTGCTTTTCCCGTCCACGAAAGCTGTCCGGTAATAAGGCAGATACCCGACTTTCTCAACACGCGCTTCTCCTCCGAAGAAAAGAGAAAGCATCCTTTCAAGCGCGTCCACAGAGTAAGTGATGTCGTCCGCCTTCCACGTCGTCTCGAGCCGCTCCCTCGTCTCAAACAGGCGCTCGAGGTCGAATCGGTCGTCTTTGAGGTTCGGAAGGTTCACGTTCGAGAGCAGGATGGGCTCTCCCCTATCCATCACGTCGATAAGCTTTCTCGCCTTAAGCCGCAAAACGGTTCTCATACGCTCCTTAAGAGCTAGGCCGCTTTCTGCCGCCACCTCTGACATCGGAATCTGGCCGTGGCACACGACCTCACCAAGAACGGCAACCATCTCGTCTTCAAGGCCTGCGATAATCTCAATGAACCTCGCCCCCTCAAGGACCGTGGTCTTCCTGATGACGTCCCGGCGGACGAAGTAGAGGCTGCCGTTGTTCAGGTTTATGAAGAAGCTCTTCGGCTTCCCGCACACGAGGGTGGCAATCCGCGCCACAGGCGCGAACCTCCCGGAAACCTCCGAGACGGTTTCAGTCGGCGGTCCGAAGAACGCGAACAGTCTCCTGCGCTGTGTTGCAAACACCATTCTCGCCTGCTCCTCAGTCAACCCCGGCGTGAACGCGAACTCGTAGACGAACATATCCTCCCGCTCCTTGCGCGTGCCTACAGCAAGGCCGTATTTTACGAGAAGCCGCTCATACTCCTCCGCATCAATCAACTCGATTGGCTTGTCTTGGGCGTACGCGACCGCCTTCTCCGTGAAGCCGTAGCGTGAGAAAACGAGGGCTTTGGTGTAGTGCTGCTCGGAAACATCAGCCATTACAGACGTCAAGACAGCATCGCCAATCTTGCCTTTCCGCGAGTACGCGACAACGAGCGCCTGCTCCTCGACGCCGCCTCTGGAAGCATTCGCCTTGAAGGTCACGCACTTGCCTGAGACGTTGACGTAAGTTACGGCATATCCCAACTTTCCCAGAAGCTTTGAGACCGCCTCTTCAACACCCTCAGAGTTCGTGGAGTACGCGTCTTTCATCCCCTATTTAAAAGATTGGATTCCATAATAATAGTATTTTAGCCACGTTAATTAAAATGAAAGGAGCCGAAGCAATCGTCAAATGCCTCATAGAAGAGAAGGTCGAGCACATTTTCGGGATACTGGGCGGCCAAATCATGGAAGTCTACGACGTCCTCTACGACACCAAAGAGCTCCGCCACATCCTCATGCGCCACGAGCAGTGTGCCGCGCACGCGGCTGAGGGGTATGCTCGGGCGAAAGGCGTTCCCGGAGTCTGTTTTGCGACTTCCGGGCCGGGCGCGACAAACTTGGTCACCGGCATCGCGGACGCCTTCATGGACTCTGTGCCGGTCGTAGCCTTCACAGGAAACGTCGCAACACACCTTATCGGAAACGACGCCTTCCAGGAGGCGGACATCGTCGGCATCACGATGCCCATCACCAAACACAACTTCCAGATAACAGACGTGGATGCCATACCCGAGACGATACGGCAGGCGTTCCACATTGCGACGACGAGACGCCAGGGCCCGGTTCTCGTTGACCTGCCCAAGGACATACAGCAGGGGCGGCTCACGAAAAAGTTCGTCTACCCTAAAGACGTCTCGATGGTAGGCTACAAGGACGTGAAAAGCGGGGGACACACCAACCAAATAAACCTTGCCGCAAAGATGCTTCTAGAGGCGCAGCGCCCCGTCGTCATCGCCGGCGGCGGCGTCATCTCATCCGGCGCAAGCCCAGAACTCGCTGCCTTGTGCGAGTCCCTTAACTTGCCTGTTGCGACAACGCTCATGGCCAAGGGGGCGATTCCTGAGGACCACCCCTTATGTCTTGGAATGCTTGGCATGCACGGCAGGAAGGCCGCGAACCTCGTCGTAACAGAGTGCGACGTCCTGTTCGCCATAGGCTGCAGGTTCTCAGACAGAATCACGGGCAACGTCAAGTATTTCGCCTCAGAGGCGAAAGTAATCCACGTAGACATCGACGCCTCCGAAATCGGAAAAAACGTCGAAGTCGACGTCCCCATAGTCGGCGACGCGAAGCTCGTCCTCCAGAACGTGATTAAGGCAGTCTCAAAGCTTAAGGCCAAACCGAGGAGTATCTGGAACGAGAAAGTCAAAAAATACCTGAAAGAGTACGCTCCGTTCTACGACTACGAGGGAACGCCCCTGCAACCGCAGCGTGTCATCAAGGAAGTGAACAAGGTGATTGACGACAAGACCATCATAACGACTGAGGTCGGCCAATGCCAGATGTGGGCCGCACACTACTTAAACGTCCGGCACCCGAGAACCTTCATATCATCGGGGGGGCTTGGCACAATGGGCTTCGGGTTCCCCGCGGCATTAGGCGCCAAAGTCGCAAAGCCCGACCACAAGGTCATTGACGTCGGAAGCGATGGAAGCTTCATCATGACCGGCCAAGACCTTGCGACTTCAATCGTCGAAGATATTCCAGTCACGGTCGTCATCCTAAACAACCACTACCTCGGCATGGTCAAACAGTGGCAGGACCTCTTCTACAACAAGCGTCGTTCGCAAACCTACCTGGACAACAGCCCAGACTTCGTGAAATACGCAGAAGCATTCGGAGCCCAAGGCATCAAAGTCGAGAAGCCCGCTGAGATTGCGCCGGCCCTGCGGAAGGCTTTAAAATCCAGCGTATCCACCATCCTCAACGTCGAAGTCGACCCAGACGCATGCGTCCTCCCGATGGTCCCGCCCGGCGGACAGCTAGACAAAATGATTGAGAAGATTAAGTGAGGTCAACTCCATCCCTTAAGCTTTTCTTCCGATGCAAACGAGTGCGCTCCTCCTCAAGCACGGAATCGCTTAGCGTGAGCAGGAATTCATCCCCGGTTTTCACCAGTCTCACAGAATCCCTTTCCTTGAGGCCTCTGATCCACCTCACCAGCGTTTGAGGGCTCACGTTCAGGACGTCTACCGCATCCTCAACGCGGATACTCTCCGCAATCTTGAGCTCGTGCAGTCTCACGAGCAGGAGAAACAGGTCGTGTGCGTGGCTTGCCGGATTCGGGTGCCCGAGCCGCGTCTTCTCCTGAAGCAGCCGGATGCGCGACGCACGCCCGGAAGCGCTCTCCCCAACGGATTCCCCTTCCCGGGCTTCTGGAGTCGGGGTCTCCCGCAGAGAAGGCTTCTCATGTTCTGGAGCTTTGATGTTTTGTGTTTGCTGGTCTTCAACCTTCGTGATGGCTGCTCCCACTGGTTTCGCTGTTTTTTGGGTGGTGTGGGTGTCCTGCGTCATCTGCTTGCTGACGGCAGCGCCCTGTTTCGGTGTCTGCGTTAGTGCGGGTGCTTTCTCCTCGACGCTCGTGAAAGCAGTTTCAGGCGGCTTCGCAGGTTTCTTGATTATCGAAGGCATTTGGATTCTCGGAAGCCTGATTTTCGGGGTCTTGACTTGTGGGATATGGAGTCGGGGGGTGCGAGGTTTTATCCTGCGGGCGAAAGCTTGCAGACGCTTCACGATTCTCAGGTGCGGTCTCCACCTCCTAAGAAGCACGGTTGCCCCAACCGCACAGAAGACGATTAAGCCTGCCGTAAGCACTTTGATGCGGCTCTCCGTCCGTTCCCTGTTTTTTTCCCCAGTCTCGTCGAGGATGAGCTGAGCCCGCTCCACGCCCCGGGCATCCCCCGCTTTCTCGAAGCTTTGTAGGGCGTCCTGCGCGAGCGCGGCTGAAATGCCATAGCGCTCCAGGTTGAGGTATTTCAGGGAGTCCTCATAGAGCGATTCGGCTTCGGCGAGGGCTTGGGTCTTCTCGATGGTCTTCTCGGCCTTCAAGATTCCGATGGAGTAGTTTATCTCCCTGTATAAGGCAAGGGCCTGCTGCGCGCTCTCAAGAGCCCCTTCATATCCCCCTCGCAATGAGAGTGCTGTTGCCTGTTCGAATTCCAGGTCCGCTTCTGCATGCTTTAGGAGCGTCATACTCTTTGCAGCACCTGTGTCGTCTCCAAGCTCAGCATACAGTCTCTCCGAGATGTTGCCGTAGTTTGCCGCATCCGCAAGATTCCGCAAATAGAAGCTGCTCCACGCCCTCGTGTATGCGGTGTCTGCGAGCAGCTTCTGCATCGACTGGTTGACTGAGACTTCAAACTCGACGTTCTGCTCCTCGAGCAGTTTCCGGGCTTTCGCAGCGCCGGCAGCATCCTCCAGAAACTCGTACAACTCGACGGATTCCTCAAGACGCTCCTTTGCTTTCGCCAGATTTTTCGACTGAAGGGCCAGCATGCCCTCATACAGGGATGAGTCCGCGTCAATTCTGGCGAAGAAGCGTTCCGCCTTGTCGAGACCCTCATTTAAGCCGAGCTCCGTATACCGTTCGACTGCCTGACGCAGGAAATAGGATGCGTTCTCGAATTCCCCGCGGCTGTAGCTGTCATTGGCTTTGCTCATGAACTCGTCGGCGTCAACGCGCGCGAGAAAGTCGTCGACGAGGCCTATGCCGTAGTCGTAGCCCGAGCCCTCAAAGAGGAGCATCGCCTGCTGGGCGAGGACGAGCGCAGTATCCTTACTCCCGTTCTCATAAGAAGCGAGGGCGCTCGTATAGCGCTCGAAGGCGCTGCGTATCTGCTGGGAGTACGTGTTCTCGAAGACGTGGACGGCGCCGTCGTCTGCGGCGACTATGATTTCGGGCATCCCATCTCCCTCAAGGTCCGCGACTGCAGGTGGTGCGTGGACGGGGGCATCGAGTTTGGTGTTCCACACGCGCTCTCCACTGCGGTTGAGGACGAACAGGTCTCCCTCCGGCGTCACGAAGGCTATCTCCGGGAAGCCGTCCCCGTCGAGGTCGGCGACGGCTGCAGGCTCGGTGATGGGCTTGTTTACGGTGAACCTTTTCTTCTTCTTGCCGGCCTCATTGAGGATGTAAAGGCTCCTGTCTTCAGACCCTATCATAATCTCCTTGTTTCCGTCTCCGTCTAGGTCTGCTAAGGCCGGGGATGCGGAGATGGCGTCGTCGGTCGTCCAGTTCCATTTTTCGGCGAACTGGGTGACTGCGATGTCAGGCCGCGTGCATCCGTCGGGCGTGCACCTGCGCGGGCCCTTGATAATCTCCTTGAGTTTTTCATATATTGCGTATACCCTGCCGTCTTGGGAGCCAACGATAACCTCCTTTATGCCGTCGGAGTCTATGTCGGAAACCGAAGGGGAGCCGGTGATGTCTCCTCCCGTCTGGTACATCCAGACTTTCACGGGAGGGCTTTTGAGGGCATAGAGGATGTTGTCGTTTGAGCCGACAAGCACTTCCAGCTTTCCGTCCCCGTCGATGTCTGCGAGCGCGGGCGAGGAGTGCACGGGCTCGGCCGTCTTGTAAGTCCAGAGCATCTTGCCTGAAGCGGAAACCGCATAGACGTTTTCGTCGGATGAGCCGAAGACTACCTCAAGTCCCGGTTCGACTGATAGTTCGCCTGCTGCGGGAGATGAGTCAATCGGGGCTCCTATCTTCCGCCGCCACTGCATGAGGCCCCTCCCGTTGAGGGCGTAGAGTGAGCCGTTCTGGGTTGCGAAAACGATGTCGACCGACCCATCACCGGTTACGTCCGCAACGAGCGGGCTTGCGCGTATTTTACCGTCCGCCGGATACTCCCACTTGAGTGTGCCGTTGGCGTCGATGACACGGAGGATGCCGTCGTCTGCGCCGAATACTATATCAAGCATTCCATCGCCGTCGATGTCTGCGGCAACGGGGGGGCTCCGGAGCCACGCCTTCGTCTGATACGCCCAGCGCTCCTCAAAGCTCCGCAATCCCCGCGGCGTCTGGGTGTTGAGCGCGCTCGTGTGCTGGGCGTCGTGCATGAACTGCGGCCAGCCCTCGGAGGCGGCTGAGGAGGCGAGAAGGAGGGTGAGTGCTGTGAGGTATATTAGCGTGCCTCTTTCCATACTTTCCTATTTGTTGGCGGAAGCTTATATCCTCAGAGGCTGGCGCACACTTTCCGCTGTCTTTCCAGGACTTCAAGCCCCCTCCTGCTTCGAAGGTCTACGCTTTTTTTCGACATCTTGTTGAAGTCTGCCGTAAGCTCTTCCGCGATTTCCGGGGCGTATATGTGCATTCCAGCCATGTAAATCCCTTGCGAGTCACGTATAATCAGGAAGACTTCGGCCGGGGTTTCCCTGTAGGGTATGAGAAACGGCATACCCAAGTAAGGTGCGTATCCTACGGACACGTTCTTGTGCGTATTGAGCACTCCACTCAGGTTGTCGAAGAAGTTTTCGATTTCCTTATGTGCACTCTTTTTGCCGTATGCCTTCTCTAGCATCCCCCCGATTGGTGCCATGTCAAGTCTTGTGAGGAAGCGGTAGTCCACACTCCTATCTGCAAGAACCATGTCCTTCTGGACTTCGACGTACTCCCTCATTGAGGGTATGATTTTCGCATAGGCGTCTACCATCCTCTTCGTCCAGGCAAGCATGCACGTGTTCGCCACTCCTATGTACATCTTGGATCCCTTGAGGTGTTCCGTTTGGAGCCCTATCAAGTCATTACAACTTTCGCAAGGATACTGCGGGCTTTAGCCCGCAGAGGAATTGC
>CAZJQY010000024.1:0-8826 GCA_964548095.1 uncultured archaeon | reverse complement strand
AAGGACGTTGAGCGGCGCGAGAAGCAGGCTCAGGAGCTTGAGGATAAGGCGAAGGCTCGGGAGAAGGAGCTTGCCGAGCGAGACATCGAATCGAAAAAACACTCCTCCCTGAAAATTGAAGCAGCGTCTGAGGAGCTTAAGCGGCGCGAGAAGGATGTTTACGAGCGCGAGCACAAAATCGAGTCGAGGGAGAAAGAGCTTTCCGCGAAAGCCGAGGCCCGGCACAAACAGATGAGCCAGCAGGAAAGCGAAGTGAGCAGGCGAGAGGAATCCCTCAAAAGCCTGCAGAAGCAGCTAACCGAAAAGGAGAGAGAGCTCTCTATCCTGGCGGAGAGACTCCGCGAGGACAGCGAGCGGCTTTCAGGGCGCTCAACGCAGGAGAAGGAAGTTCTCGAGAAAACAAAAGACATTGAAAGGCGCGAGAAGGCAGTCTTCGAGCGTGAGAGGGATGTCTCCAGCAGGAGGGAAGAGTTCATGAACAGAAAAGGTATTTTTGAACGGGCTGTGGAAAGAAAACCAGCGAAACTCTGGTTCTCAAGAAAGCAGGCGTCCGCCGAGAAAAATGAGCCGCTCCCCGAAGGGCGTGAGGCAGCGTTCTCAGACCAGAAGCCAGCCGAGAAGAAGGAGCAACTTCCGGAGAAGCGTGAAGCAGTGTTCTCACACTACAAGCCAGCCGAGAGGAAGGAGCGTCCTCCTGAAAAACGTGAAGTAACCGTCCCGCCTGAAAAGAAAATTGTAGAGGAAAAACCGAAAAGGCCGATTTGGTCTGTTCCAGAAAAAACAGTCGAAGGCGAGGCGACCATCTCCGCCGAGGAGGAGAAATCCATCCGCGAGGAGATGCGCAAAATCCGCGAGCAATCCAGGGTCACAGTCAGGAAGCAGGCGCCACGAGCCGAAAAGTCGCCTCCCGTCGAGAAGCATGCTGTTGAAAAAAAGCCGGAGCCCCAGAGACGGAAGGAGGAGAAGAAAGACGATTTGGTCGAGATGGTCTTAACGCCCGAGGAGGAGAAGCCCGCACCGAAGCGGCGCATCCGGACGGCAAGCGACGAGACCGCGGGATTCCTCTCATCCTTCGATGGAAAGCCGAAGATAGGGAAGAAAGTCGAGAAGGACGGCAGCAAGCTGTCGGTCTACCTCACCATCACCAACCCCGCAAACGCCATCCTGAAGAACGTCTTCGTGACCGACACGCTCCCCAAAGACGCGGGAGACTTCCGCGTGCTCACCTCCGGCCTGCCCTACGAGCGCATCGACAACCAGGTCGTCTGGAAGATGGAGTCCGTCAAGCAGAAAGACAAGCGCGTCATCTACTACCAGATTACGTCCAAGGAGAAGCTTCCTGCGGCCGTGCTCGAGTGGGATGCGTAAGCGGCACCCTCAGAACCCTTTTCTTTCTTAGGAAGAAAGAAAAGTGTTTCATGCTCGGAAATCAGAAGATTTCCGGCACGCGGAAACGCATAAGCGTTTCCTAGCGTCCCAAAAGAAAGAAAATTCTTTCCGTCAACGCTTTCTTTCCAAGAAAGGGTTGAATTACGCGAGAATCTTGAGGATGCCAGCAAGCGTCTTCTTTATCTCGCCTTCGAGCCTGCTGAGTTTTCCCACAGTGTTCCCGTCGTCTTTCAAAAAGACTATCAAGGCGTTGTCGCTTCCGCCCAGCACATAAAAGGCGATGCCGAAGTCAAGGACCCCAACATACGCCGTCTTCATCTTGAAGATGCTGTCCCGCTCAATCACAGAGAGGACGTCATTCAATACCCGAGAAAGCGGCTCCCAAACAGGCCCGACATCCTCCTTGAACGACTCGGGGAACATCATCACTCCCTCAAGGCCCCTGCGGCCGACCATGCAGGCCTCAATCTCGTGCGTCGACTCGCAAAGACCCCTCAAGAGGTTAAGAATCGCCTCAGCGCTCATCTAAGCCTCGTCCCCGACGATGTCAATGCCGTCTTTGGTGAACCTGATAATCGACAAGTCCATGTTGATGCCCGTCCCCCGCATCTTCCTCACGGATAGAAGACGCTCAGACTGGCCGCCGACAACGCTGTTCTGGAGCACGATGACGCCGTCCGTCGCGAACTCGCTTATCGTGTCGCGGGAGAGGTAATCGCTCTTCTCGCCGACCTCGGAGATGAGCAATGCCGTAGTCCCGAGCTTGTTGATTTCAGAGACGATGAAGTAGACGTCCTTTCTGGTGATGGTGCTTCCCTCGCTGTTGTACCTCACCCGCCACGTCTCCTGAGCGTACTTAATCATCTCCTTGCTGATGCTCGAGCGGTAGATGACGGCGTGTTCGACCATGGTGGTGAGCGAGTCTATGACGAGCCGTTTGGCGTTCAAGGCTTTGACGTTTTTCTTGATTGCGCCGAGGATTTCCCCCAAATCGTCGTTTTCCATGAACTCAAGCTTTAGGAGCCCCTTCTTTTCCATGGCCTCCACATCCCACCCGAACGTGTTTGCTTGGGCGAGAATCTTCTCGCGGGACTCCTCGAAGGTCACGTAGACGCCCGGCTCGCCGTAGTCCTTCGCCCCGCGGTATAAGTACTGAAGCGATAGGATAGTCTTCCCAGTCCCGCAGCTTCCGGAAACAAGCACCGACAAGCCCTTCGGTATCCCCCCGGAAACGAGCTTGTCCAAACCCTTAATCCCAGTCTTAACGCGGTCCATGTTCTTTCTTTATATTGTATTATTACAGTACCGCAATAAAACCGAGATATACATTCCACCCTCCCTAAGTATGCCCTCGTGTGGAAGTAATTTTTGAGCTTAGTATCCTATATTCACCTATAACGGGGTTTCCCCCCTCACGCGTGCTTGTGTATCATGGATATTGGTGTTGAAAATATATCCGGGCTCTCGAGCAGGGAGGCTGCTCTGCGTCTGCGCAGGGATGGTTTTAATGAGATTCCGTCTGCGAGAAAACGCAGCATCTTCAACATAAGCTATGATGTCGTGAGCGAGCCCATGTTCCTGCTTCTGGTGGCATGCGGCGTCATTTACTTCCTCTTGGGCGACACCGAGGAGGCGCTGATGCTGCTCGGGTTCGTGTTCGTCGTCATGGGCATAACCCTGTATCAGGAGCGCAAGACTGAGCTGGCTTTGGAGGCGCTTAGGAGCATGTCCAGCCCGCGGGCGTTGGTCATACGCGACGGCGAGCGGAGGAGCGTTGCCGGCAGGGAGGTCGTGCGCGGGGACCTCATGGTTGTCTCTGAGGGTGACCGGGTTCCGGCTGATGCGGTGCTCCTCTCCTGCAGCAACTTCCAGGTTGATGAGTCGCTTCTGACTGGGGAGTCGGTGCCTGTTCGTAAGATTGTCTGGGACGGCGTGCGGGAGATGACGCGGCCCGGCGGAGACGGCCTGCCGTTCATCTACTCTGGCACTCTGGTTGTCCAGGGGCGGGGTATGGCGGAGGTCAGGGAGGTCGGGTTGCAGACGGAGATGGGGAAAATCGGGAAGGCGCTGCAGACGCTTGAGCGCGAGGACAGTCTCCTGCAGATTGAGATACGGCGTCTCGTCAAAAACCTCACAGTCATCGGTCTTTCGCTTTGCGCGGTCATCATCGTCGTTTACGGGATTACGCGGAGCAGCTGGCTTAACGGGTTTTTGGCGGGCATTACCCTGGCCATGGCGATGCTCCCGGAGGAGTTCCCAGTCGTCCTAACAATCTTTCTTGCGTTGGGGGCCTGGCGGCTCTCCCAGAAAAACGTCTTAACCCGGCATGTGCCGACCATCGAGAGTCTGGGCTCGGCAACGGTACTTTGCGTCGACAAGACGGGCACGCTGACGTTGAACCAGATGACGGTGAAAAAGATTTTTGCAAACGGCATGTTCCATGACGTATCTGCCGAGGCTCAAGGCGACCTTCCAGATGCGTTCCACGAGATTGTTGAGTTCAGCATCCTCGCAAGCCAGCACGACCCATTCGACCCCATGGAAAAGGCGTTCAAACAACTCGGCGTCGCCTACCTTGCGAAGACCGAGCACATCCACGCAGACTGGAGGCTGATTCAGGAATATCCGCTGTCAAATAATCTGCTGGCGCTCTCGCACGTCTGGAAGTCCCCGGCAGGCGGGAGGTACGTGATAGCCGCCAAGGGGGCTCCCGAAGCCGTCGCCGACCTCTGCCACCTGACGAAAAAAGAGCTGCGTGAGCTTTCCGCGCGCATTGACTCGATGGCAGATGAGGGCCTTAGGGTTCTGGGTGTTGCCAAGGCGTATTTCACAGAGTCCGACCTGCCGTCAGAGCAGCACGACTTCAGGTTCGAGTTCCTCGGGCTTGTGGGCCTCGCAGACCCGATGCGGCCTAAGGTGCCCGCAGCGCTCGCTGAATGCTACGGCGCAGGGATACGGGTGATTATGATTACCGGGGACTACACTGGCACCGCCCAGAATATCGCACGCCAGATTGGCCTCAAAAACGTTGCGGAGGTCATCACCGGCCCCGAATTGGATGCGATGGCCGACGCCGAACTGAAAGAGCGCATAAAATCGGTGAACATTTTCGCCCGCGTCGTGCCCGAGCAGAAGCTCCGCATAGTCGAGGCGCTGAAGGAGAATGGAGAGATTGTCGCGATGACCGGAGACGGCGTCAACGACGCCCCGGCATTGAAGTCAGCGCACATAGGTATTGCGATGGGCGGCCGGGGCACGGACGTTGCCCGTGAGGCCGCGGCGCTGGTTCTGCTCGACGACGACTTCTCCTCTATCGTTTCGGCCGTCCGGATGGGAAGGAGAATCTTCAACAACCTGCGGAAGGCCATGGCCTACATCCTCGCCATCCACGTGCCTATCGCAGGGATGTCGCTTATCCCCGTCATCCTCCGCTGGCCCATGGTCCTGCTTCCCGTCCACATCGTGTTCCTGGAACTCATCATCGACCCGGCCTGCTCTGTCGTGTTCGAAGCCGAGGCCGCAGGCAAAAATAGCATGAAGCGGCCTCCAAGAAACCCGAAGGAGCCGTTATTCGGGAGGAAGACGATGGCATTGAGCCTGCTACAGGGCATGAGCGTGCTGCTGGTCATCCTCTTCATCTACCTCTTCGCGCTGGAAAAAGGGTTCGATGAGCGGGAGGCGCGCACGCTCACGTTCACCACACTCATCGTCGCCAACTTAGGCCTTATTCTCACCAACCGCTCGTGGTCGCACACCATCCCGGTCATGCTGCGCTCGCCTAACCCTGCGTTGTGGTGGGTGTTTGGGGGAGCTGCGCTCTCTCTGAGTCTGGTGCTTTACACGCCGTGGCTGCGGGGCCTCTTCCTCTTTGCTCCGTTAAGCAGACTGGACTTGGCGATTTGCCTTGCAGCCGGATTTGCAAGCATCCTCTGGTTCGAGGGTCTTAAGGTCGCCAACAACCTGCGGAAGCGTTCTCTCTGATGGAAAACGAAATTTTAATCTATTCTACTAATACTGTATCTTACCATGAACGTCGACCGAGACAAGTGCCTGTACTGCGGCGGGTGCGTTGGCGTGTGTCCAGTAGATGCAATCGTCTTAAACGAGATTATTCTCGCAGTCGACGAGGGCAAGTGCACGCGCTGCGGCATCTGCGTTAACTACTGTCCCGTGGGGGCGCTGTCGCTTGAGGGGGGGAAGAAATGAAGGTCGACGTCGTAGTGGTGGGCGCCGGCCCAGCCGGAAACATCGCCGCGAAAACGCTCGCGGAAAAAGGCGTAAGCGTCCTCGTCGTCGAGCGGAAGCAGGAGATAGGTCCCCCAAAGCGTTGCGCCGAAGGCCTCACCAAAGAGACGCTTGACGAGCTCGGCATCAAGCCGCATCCCGCATGGGCCGTCAACAGGATTGACGGGTGCATCGTCCACAGTCCAAAAGGCAGGGAGATAGAGCTCACGCTTAAGGGCGCGAGTGGATTCGTTCTTGAGCGAAAGATTTTCGAGAAGTATCTCGCCGTCGAGGCCATAAAAGCGGGTGCCCGGTACCTGGTGAAGGCGCGCGCTGATGCCGTCCTCAAGGAGAACGGGGCCGTCACGGGTGTTGTCGTCAACCACTTCGGGGTCGAGAAGAAAATCAGCGCAGACATCGTCATCGCCGCAGACGGCGTCGACTCGAAGATTGCGCGGGCCGCAGGCTTGGCGACGACCAACAGGATGACCGACTACCACTCCGGCTTCCAGTACGAGATGGCGGGTGTTGCCTGCAAGGAGAACATGCTCAACTTCTTCTTCGGCGATGCCGTCGCCCCCAAAGGGTACGCATGGATTTTCCCGAAAGGAAACACGCTCGCAAACGTGGGCCTCGGCATCATGGGCGCGCGCTCGAAGGAGGGCGCGCGGGCGAAAGACTACCTCGACCGGTTCATTGAGAACAACCCGCGGTTCTTCAAGAACGCAAGCTACGTGGAGGTGAACGCCGGCGGCATCCCCGTATCCGGGGGCGTCACGGAGATTGCAGGCGACGGCATCATGGTCGTCGGCGACGCAGCCCAGCACGTCCACCCAGTGACGGGCGGAGGCCTAACCTTCGGGATGCTCGGAGCCAAGATGGCGGCGGAAGTCGCCGCGGAAGCCGTAAAAAAAGGGGACTTCTCAAAGGAAATGCTCTCCTCATACGAGCACCAGTTTAACATGAGGTTTGGGGAGAAAATCCAGAAGCTTCTTAAGGCACGACACCTACTCGAGAAACTCTCAGACGACGACCTAGAAAAGCTCGCAGGCATCTTCACCTCAGAGGAAATATTCAAGATAACGAGCGGCGAGATGTCTTCCGTCTACCCGACACTGCTCAAGAAAGCGCCTCAGATGGTATTCCTCCTGAAAAAGCTCGCAACCTAAATCAAGATAAACAGGCGGAGGTGAGTTAAGTGGCTGGTCGAATGCAAGGGAAGAGGGGGTGGGTTTATGTTGGGTCCCGGGAGATTCCGGAGGATGCTCGCAGTAAACTGAAGGAGAGGCTGGAAAAGCACGCAGCCGAGAAATGGAGAGGCCGTTGCCGGAGAATAATCATAACGTTCCGCAGGAACTTCGCGTATGTGGGTGTATTGGAGGCTTCCGATGACACTAAAAGGAAAAAACAGCCGAAAGAGGCGGAAACGATCGTTACGCGCCTGTGCCGTCTGCGCTATCTTGGCAGCGCAAGCAAATGGGAGTTCGCTTTCTACAAATACAGTGATGAGCGATACCAACTCTGTTACCTACCGTCTGGCTCGTTTTCAGGAACTCCTGAAAGTTGCTTTGACTGCGCCGCCAATGTGTACCTGCGGGAATGAACATGGAGATAGATCTTAATGACCAGTTTAGGAGGGCCTTGGATTTGATGGAAGACGGCCGCAGAAACGTTTTCATAACGGGCAAGGCTGGCACCGGAAAATCAACCCTCCTCAAATACTTCAGGCAGACAACAAAAAATAGGATAGCCGTGCTGGCCCCAACAGGCGTTGCCGCGGTAAACATTCAAGGACAGACCCTACACTCGTTCTTCGGCTTCAAGCCTGACATAACCCTAGGAAAAATAAAGAAGAGCGCATACATCGATTATGAGTTATACAACGCACTCGATGCGATAGTCATAGACGAGATTTCCATGGTAAGGGCGGACCTGCTTGACTGCGTTGACAAGTTCCTGCGCCTCGTCCTCGCGAAAAACAAACCATTCGGCGGATTACAGATGATTTTCATAGGCGACTTATACCAGCTGCCGCCTGTCGTAACAGGCAAAGAGCGGGAACTATTCCGGAGCCACTACAAAAGCCAGTATTTCTTCGACTCAGCAGCCTTCAATGGCATTGAGATGGAATTCATCGAACTTGAGAAGATATACCGCCAGAAGGACGAGGAATTCATACGCATCCTGAACGCCGTCCGAAACAATACGGTGACGGACAAGGAAGTCTGCGCTATAAACAGGAGGCTTGCGCCGGATTTCAGGCCGGGAAAAAACAGGTTCTACATCACACTGACGACAACAAACGTCCTTGCGGACGAGGTGAATGAAAAAGAACTGTCTAACATCAGCGCAAAAGAGTTTCATTACACGGGCAAAATAAAGGGAAATTTTGACAGAAGCTCCCTGCCAACAGAAACAGATTTGAAGGTTAAAGTCGGGGCCCAGATAATGCTCCTCAACAACGACCCAAACGGGAGGTGGATTAACGGGAGCGTGGGGAAAATCATTGACATCAGGAGAAACGGCAAAAAAGACACGATTCTTGCGGAATTAAGAGACGGCAGGACAGTCGATGTCGAACCCTACACATGGAAGATGTTCAATATGGTTTACAATAAAGACACCAAAACCATAGACTCTGAAACGACAGGCTCTTTCACACAATACCCGATAAGGCTTGCGTGGGCGGTCACCATACACAAATCCCAGGGAAAGACGTTTGATAACGTCATCATAGACCTAGGAAAAGGCACATTCTCGCACGGGCAGGTATACGTTGCATTAAGCAGGTGCACGAGCATGGACGGGATTGTCCTCAAGAAACCATTGTCCAAAAAACACATTTTCATGGACTGGAAGATAGTCAAGTTTCTCACAAGTTACCAGTACAGCATCTCCGAAAAGAAGCTTTCTATAAGTGATAAGGTAAAGATCATAGAAGACGCCATAAAAAATAAAACAAGACTAAGCATCGTTTACCTGAAATCAAATGATGAGAAATCAAAAAGAATCGTGCAACCGAAGACAGTGGGAAAAATGCAATACAACGGCAAGGAATTTGTGGGGGTTGAAGCATATTGTTTTTCCAGAAAAGATGACCGGGTATTCAGGGTCGATAGGATTTTGGAAATGAAGGGAGTATAATGGCAAACGTCCTTTAAAAAATGGCGAAATTAAACGAGAAGTTGCTGGAAAACTCAAGATGGCTGTGAG
>CAZJQY010000023.1:0-9034 GCA_964548095.1 uncultured archaeon | reverse complement strand
GCCTCAAACCCCAAATGGAATGCGCGGGGCCGTCCTGCTTCTGGAACGGAACCGCATGCCTGCCTGCAGGAGGAAACGAGACAACCACAACTGTTGCAGGTGGGACAACAACGACGTCAACGACAACTCTTGCCGGGGGGACAACATCAACGTCAACCACAACTGTTGCAGGTGGGACAACAACGACAACCATGCACCAGCAAGCTAACTGTCCCTCCCTCTCTGAAAGCGTTTGCAGGACTACTCCTGGTTGCCTTTGGAATAGCAACCCAGGGAGCTGCGTGTATAATATGGGAGGCTTCGACTGCCACCAGTTCAACGACTCTGCGGCCTGCATGAACCATACTGCAGACAACTGCTGGTGGGAAGACAAGAAAGGGTTTGGGGAATGCTTCTTCCTTGACCCGAATAATCCAGCGTGCTTCAAATACGACAACAACCAGACCGCCTGCGCGAACTCAACCGGGTGCGAGTGGGTAGTCCAGCCAGTTAACGCAACATTCAACGAAACCAGCTGCGGGCCTGCGGGAATGAGTTACTGCAGGAGCAAAGCCAATATGACCGAGTGTATTGCCGACTCGAAATGTTTGTGGATGACAGATTTCATGACAAATGAATCCTTCTGCGGCGTGAACATGGGCGGCGGAATGAACCCGGAATGCCAGACAGACTGCACGAAATGCTCTGACCCCGGCATGTGCGGCGGAAGCCCGAAACAATGCCACTGGAACTTCACAGCAAGCCCGAACAGGTGCGAGGACGGCCGCATGGACGTAAATCCCTGCGAAGTCTTGTTCAACCCAACATGCGACAACACGTTCGGATGCCGCTATGACGCAAACTACTCCGGCACAGGAGTAGGAAAATGCGTTGTCGACACCCGCATGAACGTCTCAGGGTGCGCATCCTACCCTGTGAACTCATCATGCAACGGCGACGTGAACTGCGAGTGGGTCCTAGACCAGCGGGACAACAAATACAAGTGCATGAGCAAGGGGAGCTCAGACTGCGAGAACATAAATAATTCAAATAACTGTACTGCCAACTCAAAGTGCATGTGGGACTACGGATTCAACAAATGCTACGCATCCTTCGGCGGCGGCGTCTGCGAGAGCATCAACGACCCGCAAGCCTGCAAGAATACCGCAGGCTGCAAGTGGGACGACCCCCAGTGGAGGTGCGTTGGAGGCTCAGTCGTAAACTGCTCCGCCCAAAACACATCGTCAATGTGCAACATGTACGGTGAATGCAAGTGGAATGGCACTGCCTGCGAGCTCAGCCCGTGCGCGAGCGACTGCTTGCAGTGTTCTAACACGGATGCCTGCATGAAGAGTCCGAGAGGATGCTGGTGGGACTTCGGGCAGGCTAAGTGTAACCCGCATCAGGAGCCTACGTGCGCGAACGGCATGTGCGACATGTGCACTACGGTCGCGGAATGCTACAATACTACACTCCACCCGATGAACCAGTTCTGCGGTTGGTTCGCCAACGTATCGCAGGCGCCGGGATACCAGCCCCCGCCCGCGAAATCCAGCGGCATAGCGACCCTGCTTGGCGGAGGAGGGAACTTCACTGAGCCGAACTGCCGTATGAACACATCCTGCGCTCAAGACTGCTTCATGTGCAACAGCCAGTCAACGTGCCTCGCCTCAAACGACACCGCGTTCTCTAACAAGACAGACGCATGCGGCTGGGACCCCCTCTCCTCCTGGAACCCGTGCTTCCCGAAGGGTCAAGGCGGAGCAGGACCCTGCAACACCAACTGCACACAGTGCGGCGACCAATGGAGTTGCGGAGGAAGCCCGGTAGGATGCAATTGGGACGCCTCGATGTCACCCCCATGCAGTCAGTCAAACTGCTTCACTCTCGGATGCAGCTACTGCAGCAGCCAAGACAACTGCATGAAAGCTGACGGCAAATGGAGAAACCAGAATGCGACAGGATGCGTCTGGCAGGACTACGGCAACGGAACAAAAGCCTGCAACGCCCGCTCCTGCGAAGTCGACTGCAGCCTCTGCATGACGCAGAGCGCATGCAGCTCAAGCACCCTCAACTGCTCTTGGAACAACCAGACAAACGTCTGCAACTTCCCCGCGGGAAGCGCTTCAGGATGCAACGCAGATTGCAGCATCTGCGGCGTAGACTCCCTCTGCTGGAGCTCTTACGCCGGATGCAAGTGGGTTTACGAAGGACACTTTAC
The DNA here is from genome assembly GCA_964548095.1 of uncultured archaeon. Classification (GTDB taxonomy): domain Archaea; phylum Altiarchaeota; class Altiarchaeia; order IMC4; family SCGC-AAA252-I15; genus SCGC-AAA252-I15. Next base: position 6,834 of record CAZJQY010000023.1, on the reverse strand, counting down.
CGTAGACCTACTCAACAACAGGTTCAGCATGCCGGGGATGAGTCAAGGAGGATTCACCCTCCGCAAAAATGAGGCGTTGTACTTCAACAACAGAGACAACGTAACCCACAACCTGACGATAGACAGCTACACGGGGGCAGGATTCCCGCTGACACTGAATGCCAGTTCCGGGCAGGAAATAACATTCACCGTCGCAGGAACCCACGTCATATACGACACCATCCTCGGCAAAGCCGTCATGAACATGAGCCTCACAGTAACAAGCGAGGAAACGAAAGTATGCAGGCCAAACGCCTGCAAGAACAACTGCGGAGACTGTCACGACCCAGGCTCCTGCAGCCAATCCTACGCGGGATGCTCTTGGGAAATGAATACCGGCAACTGCAACACCAAGGGTTTCGGCATGACATGCACGACAGACTGCTTCGCCTGCGATTCAGAACTCAAGTGTAATGCGTCGAATGCTTCGATGATGACTCCTTCAGGTCAGATGAACGGATGCCAGTGGATTTTCGACCCAATAGACGGAGCAAACGGATGCAGGCCGAAGGGCATAACCTTCGACTGCGCCACCATGTGCGAGATGTGCAACCAGACGCAGTGCGCTAACGCGACGCCGAAGATGCTTCCGCCTGAGGCGAAATCCTGCAAGTGGTTCGCAAACGAGATTAAGCCCGGCGGAGGACAAGGCATGTGCCACCCGGACGCGTTCACTGGCTCGGGCTCAAACTGTCCGGCCTGGGATTACACAAGCAAGGTAGAGTGTGAATCCAATCAAGGGTGCCGGTGGGATGAGACCAATCAAAAATGCCTGATAAACTCCGGCTCCCTGACATGCGACCAAGTCTGCGACAAATGCAACCAGACTCAGTGTAATGCGAAATCCCCGAAATGCAAGTGGGATGTGCCACCAGTCGGGCAACCATTCTGCAGAGAAGACTACAGCAGCGGATTCAAGTCCGGTGGAAACTGCCAGCAAAACTGCCTCGACTGCTATGACAACCAGTCATGCACGGGAAGCACCGCAGGATGCCGGTGGGTGAAAGACGCTATGTCGTCGAACGGCTACCACTGCAATCCAGCCGACATGCCGATATGTGAAGAAGACTGTTTCCAGTGTTTCAGCACGCAAGACTGCCTTACAAGCAACAACAGCCTCAAGGCGTTCAAGTCCACCAACTACTGCGTCTGGGTAGACCAACAGTACTTCAAGTACTGCAAACCCAACATAACCATGGAGATATGCTTCGCCCCCGGCGACGAAGATAACAACTCAGTTGAAGGCTGCAAGGACACGGCATGCTCAGGCAACCCGTTCTGCCAGTTCGGAGGCGGCGGCCCCATGGGCACGGACAAAGACTGCTTCATATGGGACCAGATGCACGGCGGAAACCAGAGTGTATGCGAGTGCGGTAACGCAACCCGTGCCGAGAACGGCACGTGCACCAGCGGCGTCTCTGTCGTGAACGGAACCGGGTGCGTGTGGAATGAGGTCCCGAAGGGTAACGCGACAGAAGGCCTGTGCGACCCCAAGTTCTCTGACATGGTGTTCACGGGAATGGGAGAAGACATGCCGAATTTCATCCTACACGACCCATGCCAGCAAAATGAGCCTCCGTGGGTTAACGCGGAAAAGAACGTCCTGGAGAACGTAAGCTTCCTTGACATATGCGAAATAGGAATAAGGGACATGCCCAACACGACAGCGTTCATCCTGAACTTAAAGAGTGTTTCCGACCTTGCGTTGTGCAACTTCCTGAGTCCGAGCAGCCAGAACCAGTCTGGAAAATACTATTTCCTGCTGGACACAGACAACAACGCCTCCAGCGGATGCGGCGTGCAGGTGAACATAACTGAGACCGACAGGACGCCATCGAACTTCGTCTTCGGGGAAGGCGGATTCGAGTACCGCCTCGACTACGAGGTTGGGTTCGCAAACGGCACTCCGACCGACGTAAGGACAGTATACAAGTGCGTCAACGGCTCGTGGAGTGTATCACAGGCAACAGTCTCCGGCAAGAAAGACAAGGCGTGCGAGTACAAGAGCATATACTACGGGATACTCAAGTCAGACATAGGCAACCCGCTCTCGACAATCCACATAATAGCGTTTACTGCGGACGCCTCCGGAGGGTGGAGCAATAACGTGCTGTACGCGAAAGACAGGGCATACCACGCGTACTACACGCCGAACACGATAGACTTCATGCCCCCGGACTGCGCGAGTAATCCGGCTGCATGCGGTTCAGGCTTCGATGCTGGCACGGGAGTCATGACGTTTGAGAACTGCTTCCCAGGGACCGGCGACGAAGACAAGGACGGTAAAATCAACTGCGCCGACGAGGATTGCATGCAAAGCGTCTTCTGCGCGAACGCGTCAACGTACAACGCTTCCACTGACACGGTCGCCCCGAAGATAACCTCATCAAAGGTTGACGCAGAGCAGGCTCTGGTTGTCCTCATATGGACGACTGATGAGCCGGCGACGGGCGTCGTCCAGTTCTACGGCAAGAACAGCACCTGCGAGCTGGGAGTCCAAAACATATCCCAGTACAACGACGCGTTCTTCCCGGGAGACGACTACACGCCGACCCACGTGGTGCCGCTGGACGCAAACAATCCCGACACAGCCTACCAGCTGAACTACACGCTCGAAGCGAACACGACATACTACTACAAGCTTAGAAGCTGTGACCAGGCGGCGGTCTACAACAACGCCACGAACTCGACGAATCCGAACTGCGGAACAAGCGCGTGCCTGAACCTCACCACCAAGCTGCCGTGCGAGGCCATCACCAACCAGACAATCTGCGTCAAACAGGGCGTCTGCTATTGGTACGAGAACAGCACGCCAAAGTGCCGGAAGGAGATACAGTTCGGCTTCGATTGGACGTCCAACACCTCAAACCCGACGGACCCGCTCGGAGGAGTTGGGTTCACAATGGATGTCTGCAACCTCTCAGTTAACGTTTCCGCCGGAACAAAAGTCAAGGTTAATGAATCGTGCTGTGATGTGACACTCAACTTCACAAACGATATGACGATGCTTGTAGGCGGAAATGCACCTTGGACTATCGGGATGCAGAAGTGTTGCGTGCCCAAGCAGACGGTGAACCTCACCGACGCATTGCAGATTGCGAACGCATCCAATGAGAGCCTCTTTTTGGGGGTAACCTCGCCGGTATGGCAGCAGATAGCCCAAGTCATGGGCTGCAAGAAAGTGTTCCTGTACCTTCCCGGCTTCCACCAGGACTGCGCGAACATAACCATAACACACTGCAACGAAAACGGCCTCAACTGCACTGACGTGTCCCTAGACAACGCGTCGATGGTATTCTGCAACAGCTCGGTGAGCGTGTGGGAGCTTCCAGGCTCAGACCCGACGCTGTTCTCGACGTACACGAACGAGTACGGCATCGACGCGTACGCGCCGAGGGTACTGTCCGGGCCGACGGTCATCAGCGCGCAGGGTATGGTAGCAGCCATCTCGACGACAGCCAACGAGAACTGCAGCGTCTCAGTGAACTACCGGGAATGCGACATGGCGACCTACAACGCAACTGGGTCGTGCGCCCAGTACCCAGAGAACCTGACGCAGCAGGGCAGGTGGGCGTACAACGCGACGATGGCGATGAGCCACACCGTGTACCTCACAAACCTGACGGAAAGCACCCTGTACTACTACCGCGTGATAGCGACCGACGCATCCAGCAACCAGCGGATACTCGACAACCAGGAAAACTACTACAGCTTCAACTCGGGAACACAGTCGAGCATACAACAGTACGGGCTCGTCACAGGATGGAACCTGATTTCCTTACCACTCTCCGCGTAGAGAGGTAAGGAACCCCCTTATTTTTTTTATGCGAGTCTAGCGTGAGCTATATCAAGTGGTGGCGTCTTTCTTTTTGGGCTGAAGCACTTTTTCTTTCGGTAAAGAAAAAGGGCTCGCTGGAACCTGATTAGCCTGCCACTCTCCTCGTAGGGTAGCAGGCGCACCCATTTTTTCTTTTTTCGGGTGTTGTAGCGTGAGCTTTCTTTTTGGGGCTGAAGCACCTTTTTCCCCTGAAATGCTTTGCATTTCTGGGAGCCAGAAATCTTCGATTTCTGAACTCTTTCGGTAAAGAAAAAGGGGCTCTCGGTAAAGAAAAAGGGCTCGCTGGAACCTCATATCCTTGCCGCTTGCGGCATAATGCACCACAACATATAGGGCTAAACGAAGTCGCCGACCAACGGGAGGCGATTTGGGAAAAATCCCGCAGGATTTTCCCGTTTAGCCCGTGTTAAGACCTCCGACCAACGGGAGGGCCGACGAGCCAAAGGCGAGGAAGGAGACGCGGAAAGGGCGACGGATTCTTCGCTTATTTTATAGTTCTAAGGTAAATTATTTTCTATGGTTTATGAACTCATTATTTCTCCGACTGCTGAGAAGGATTTGAGAAAATTTAATCCTGAACTCCAGAGGCGTTTTTTCAATAAAATCGACAAGTTAAAAGAATTTCCAGACATACATGGTAAACCTCTCCGTAAACCATTAGCAGGTAAGTGGGAACTCAGGTTCGAGAGAAGATGGAGGATTGTATATCAGATAAATGAAGCTACTAAATTAGTTGAAATAATCGCTATATGGCATAAAGACGAATTCTAGACTCCCAGTTCTTTCTTCACTTGACTTAATGGTTTCCCCTTGCCTTCAGCTAACTCCTTCTCTCCCTGCAGAATCTTCCTCAAAGCATCAGGATTAGACAAAGTCTCAATAGTAGTCTTCATACTCTCATACTCGTCAACAGATATTGTAATCCAAGCACTCGCATGCCTACCATGAACAAAACCACTACTCATACTAAACCTCTAATAAAAATATCTCAACAAACAAATAAAAACCAAAAAAGAAGCAGAAGAACGCGAAAAAGGGTGAGCGACTCACATCTGTTAAATTTAACGTTGTCCCCCGATTCAAATGAACTTAAGTTCAAAAATTCTGAGGCTGCGGGAGATGATTTCCGCAGCAGACAAGAAATACCGGAAACGGGAAATCAACGAGAAAGTCTTCGAAGACATCATGCGCGACTACGAGGAAAAGCTCATCGGCATAGAAGTAGACTACAAAAAGCTCGCAGGAGAGGTGGGATTCACGATACGAGAGGATACGCTTTGATGCGCTTGTTTTCGTCTTCTTCCGCATCGACTACACGGATTTCACCAAACAAGGTATACTGCTTTCAGAGTTTCCTTATACTCTCATGCCGCCGGCCTCTGGCCCGTGGTTCTTGACATGCTATTAACTCAGCCTGTCAAGCAGGTTCCTGAATATGAGGAGCGCCGGATATATTTCCACACGGCCTACCCACATGGCAAACGCTATCGTGAGCTTGCCTGCGTCCGGCATTTTGTTCCAGCCATCGCCTGATATGACTCCCAATCCGTCGTTGCCCATGGAAGACATTATGGTGAAGACGCTGTCTAAGGCGTCGTATCCGTAGAGCATTAGAATGAGAGAAAGAATCACGCAGATTGAGAGGTATGCGACGCTGTACCCGATTACCATCAAAACGTCTTCCTGCAGTATCTTCCCGTCCAATTTCATTATGACAACTGTCGTCTTCGGAAGCACAAGCTTCTTCAAACAGTAGTGTACTATCTTGAGCAGTATGACAAAGCGGATAACTCGTATCCCGCCGGCCGTGCTACTGCTCATACCCCCAATATACATAAGCCCGGTCACCCAAGTTTTGGCGAACTCAGGCCACTTGCCGTAGTCCACTGTGTTGAATCCAGCGGTGCTCATTCCCGAGACAACGTGGAAGCTTGTTTTCCGCAGAACGTCGAAAACAGAGTGGGTGTCAACGCCTGGCACAGCCTTACCCCACATGGACGCGCCAATCAACACAACAGACACCAAAATTACGCCGACCAGGCACTTCAACTCCTCGCTCCTTAAAACCGAAGTATCCCCGTTGAAGATTTTGAAGTGCATTATGAAGCTTGTCATACCCAAAAACATCAACACCATAAGCACGACCTCAATCGCTGTGCTGTTGTAGTAGCCTACGTCGCTGTGAGTTGAGAATCCCCCCGTCGCAACGGCGGACATGCTGTGGTTTACCGCATCGAAGACGCTCATGCCGGCTATGTAAAGCATCACAACGCCGAACAGGATGTACAAACCGTAGATTTTCCAAGCCTCAACCAACGTGTTTTTTATGTTCGGCTTTATCTTCTGCACGCCAACGTCAATGTAGCCTGTCCCCATAAACCCTCCTTGAAGAAGCACCATCATGCCAAGCGATATAACACCCAGGCCTCCAACACCTTGCATAATCCCGCGGTAAAGCAGGATGTCTCTGTCGGTGTTTTCAAAATCCGTAATCATGCTGAATCCCGTCGTCGTCCAACCGCTCATACTCTCAAAGAAAGCGTCCAACGGAGTCAAAACGCCCCGTATGATAAAGGGGAGGGCGCCAATCAACGCCATCGTCATCCAAGCCAAACCAACGGTCAGCATCAGGTGTTTGGTCGATTTAGCCTCTCCGGTCCCAAGCTTGTATAATATCCGGTATAAGAGGTACAGAGCCAGGAATGGGGTTATGAAGGTGGCTGAGTCTAGGAGTCTCATGTAAACCGTTTTCCCGGTGTTGTACCCGAATGTGGCTGCCAGGGGGAGAAGCATAACGAAAGAAAGAAGCCTGAATATCATCGACAACTCCTTGAATGAAATCCTAAGGTCCGTCCAACTTAAGGAATACACTCTGCTTGCCATACCTGGTATACTCTATGATTAATAACATAAATTCAACTCCTTTTTTTATATGTATTCGCAATATAATTAACAGA
>CAZJQY010000022.1:0-9203 GCA_964548095.1 uncultured archaeon | reverse complement strand
GTCACACCTAAAGAAGGAGGGGGTTTCATTCATCACCGAGACTGCGGTTGAAGATGTCCTCGTCGAAGACGGCGTATGCGGGGGAGTCATCCTCAAAGGCGGCAGGAAAATCAACTCAAGGTTCGTGGTCCTCTCTCCGGGGCGGGTTGGCGCAGACTGGGCTGAGAAACTCATAAAGAAACACGGAATCTCCTTCGACTACGGGCCGATTGATGTCGGAGTGCGCGTTGAAGTGCCGGCGCTCGTCATGGAGGACGTAATCTCAGTGAACCAGGACCCGAAGTTTCACATCCGCACGAAAACATACGACGACTTCGTGAGAACCTTCTGCACAAACCATGAGGGGTTCGTAGTCAAGGAAAGCTACGACGGCTTCATAGGCGTGAACGGCTACTCCCGCCTCGACAAGAAAACCAGCAACACAAACTTCGCGTTCCTCGTTAGAGTACACCTCACTCAACCAGTCGAAGACACCATACAGTACGGGGAATCCATCGCGCACCTAGCCACGACCATCGGCGGCGGAAAACCGATACTCCAGCGCCTCGGAGACCTAAAACGGGGAAGACGCTCACACCCCGAAGACATACTCGACAACCCCGTCAAGCCCACGCTTGCCGACGCAACCCCCGGCGACATCTCGATGGCCCTCCCCCACCGCATCGTCGTCGACATACTCGACGGACTGGACGCCCTCGACCGCGTCATCCCAGGTGTTGTCTCAGACGCAACGCTCCTCTACGCCCCGGAAATAAAATACTACGCCCTCCAGGTCACCGTCGACGAACACATGAGGACGAGCATGCCAAACCTTTATGCCGCAGGCGACGGCGTCGGCCTCTCCCGCGACCTCGTCAACGCCTCGGCGACTGGGCTCCTCGCGGCCCGGGGAATCCTTGCAAGCCTAAAGTGAAAGCAACCGTCCTGCGACTCGGCCACCGGTTCGAGCGAGACCGCCGCGTTTCGACGCATCTTGCGCTCACCGCCCGCGCTTTCGGCGCAGACGGGATTATCTTCGATGCGAGGGACGAGCGAGTTCGCGAGAGTGTTGCCAGGATTTCAGAGGGCTGGGGTGGCAGCTTCTCGGTCGAGTTCGTTTCCTCCTGGAGGAAAGCGGCCGCAGGATTTGGGGGGGACGTCATCCACCTCACCATGTACGGGCTCGACCTCGGTGAGGCGCTGCCGCAGATACGCAAGTCCCGGAAAGACAAGCTCATCATCGTTGGCGGGAAGAAAGTCCCCTCCGACGTCTACCAGATGGCAACCTACAACGTCTCCGTCGGCCACCAGCCGCACTCAGAGGTCGCAGCCCTTGCTGTATTCCTTGACAGACTCTTTGAGGGAAAATCCATAAGACGGGAATTCAAGGGCGCGAAAAACAGGATTATCCCGCAGGAGCGCGGGAAAAAAATGGTTCAGGAGCCCCCTACTTTTTCGCCTGAGCCATCGTCGCGAAGGCGCTCCAGAACCTGATTTTCTCGTCGACTCTTGAGGCGCCATATAGGAGCCGCTCTGCAGCGCGCGCGAGGCGTCCGTCAACGCTTCCCGACAAAGAAGTTGCCGCGTAGTACAGGTAAAGGAAGACTCTTGTCGTAAGGTGCATGTAGTCTTCCGTCCTTACGCCCGTGAAGCCGGCGCCCTCGAGGAGGCTTATAAACTCTTCTCTGGAGTAAAGCCTCTTATGGCCCCAGTGCTCGTGCAGCAATCTTGTGTAGCGTTCAGAGTTAGGTAAGAAGTTTACTCCGCGGACAGGCGTTGAGAAGTATGCGCTACCTCTCTTCTTTAACACACGGAAGACCTCGCAGGCTACTGCGCGGGGGTCGTCGACGTGTTCGATGACATCAAGACATAGGACGGTGTCAAAGGACTCGTCCTTTAGGGGGAGGATTCCCGCGTCCCCGCCGAGGAACATGACGTTTTGGAATGTCTTGGGGACTGCTTGCCCGCTCCTATACAAGTCCACGCCCACCTTAAGCGGTGCCGACAGGTTTCCGACGACGAACCCCAGGCCGCAGCCTAAGTCCAGCACGCGGTCTCCGAAGGCGAACCCCCCATCCCTGAGGTGGACAAGGTTTATGGCCCCAATACCGAGCGAGTTGCCCCATGATATCCCATGCTTAGCCGCCGCCATGCGCACCTCCCTCGATAAGGCCCTGTCTCAGACTTCTCCGCCAGAGCATGAGGTAGCCTCTGTTTAAGAGTAGGTCGGCTTTGAAGGCCTCAAGGTAGGGGGAGGCGATGGTGAAGGGTGTTGACAGAATATCCGCCGCCGCGGCCTCCATCCGCGTGGGCTTGGATAGTAGCCGCTCAATCGCCGGGACGTTCGGGTGTTTCCGCGAGAACAGGGCGAGCGCCCTCCCCTTCTTGCGCCAGAGTTCCTTGAATTCGGCGACGCCCATGAAGTGGCTGTGGAGTGCCTCAGCTTTCTGGTTGAACGCAATCTTATAGCCTTTTTCGCGGAGCCTGAAGCCGAGTTCGATGTCTTCCCAAGCCGCCTCAGCGTAGGATTCGTCGAAGAAGCCGGCCTCCTCTAGGGCGCTTCGCGGAAGCGAGACGTTGGCTGTCATGAAGTAATAGAAGGGGAGGTCGTTTACGTCGTCTTGGATTGCAGCGGGGTTGAGCTGCGGTCCGCTGTGGGCGAGGAAGCGCATGAGATACGTGACTTCGACGCGGGGGTCTGTGCGCGTATACCCGAGGCACGCGCACTTCGGGTGTTTTGCGTGGAAGATGATGTGCTCGCGCACGAGGCCTTCCCCTGCGATGATGTCGTCGCCGAGGAATAGTATGACATCCCCCCGCGCTTTTTTGACGCCGAGGTTGCGCGCCGAAGCCGGCCCCCCGTGCTCCTGCCGCGCGTACGCCACATGGGGGAGGGCGAGCTCCCGAATCAAGTCTCGTGTTCTCGCATCAGAGCCGTCGTCAACGACGACGACTTCACAGCCTTCCTCGCAGGACTGGCTGGCGAGAGCGTTCAGGCACTCCCGAAGCTCGCCGGGCCTGTTAAAGGTTGGGATGACGACTGAAAGCATCAGATTAAATTAAGTGCAAGACAAGATAAGTACTATGGCTGAGGTTCTGCTGCTCGCCCCCTTCGACGAGGAAAGCCTCATCGGCACGGTACTCAAGGGTTCGCCGTTTCGTGGACTGTGCGTGCTTGCCGCCATCCTTGAGGCTGAAGGATTCTCAGTCGCGCTCGCCGAAGGCGTCAAACCGTCAGCCGTAAGCTCCCTCCTCGCCGAACACAAGCCCCGGCTCGTCGGCGTAAGCGTCGCGAGCCCGCTCTCCCATCAGGCGCGCAAACTCATCACCAAGGTGCGCGAGTCAGGCCACCCCTGCACGGTCATCGCAGGCGGACCCCACGTGACCGCCCAACCGGACGCGAGCAAGGCGCTTGGAGCTGACTTCGGCCTCGCCGGAGAATGCGAGAAAACATTTCCCCTCCTTGTAAGAAGCATCCTACGCACCCAAGAAAGTCTTTTGGACATACCCGGCCTAATCAAAGGAGAGAAGGTCTACGGCGGCGTCCCTCATCTTGAAGCGCTTGACTCGCAGATGCTTCCCGCATTCGGCCTGCTCGACCTGAGCGCCTACGGGTCGCTCCCGCTTGAGCTTTCCCGCGGGTGCCCGTTCGACTGCGTATACTGCGCGCGCTGTGTGTCGGGCGGGGTGCGGTTCAGGCCTCCTGAGTCCGTCATCGATGAGATGGAGCATCACGTCGCGGCGTATGGTGCAGGAAACTTCTCCTTCGTTGATGACGTATTCACCATCGAGCGCGAGCGTGTGCTTGCCTTCTGCGATGAGCTGGCGCGCAGGAGGCTTCGGGTGTCTTGGTCGGCGACGACGCGCGCGGACTGCGTGGATGAGGAGCTTCTTAGGGCTATGAAGGAGGCGGGCTGCGGTTACGTCTCCTTCGGCCTTGAGAGCGGTGTTGAGCGGGTTCGCTTTGGGGTGGGCAAGGAGGTATCGAACAAGACCTATGAGGAGGTTTTCAGCCTGTGCCGGAAGCTTAAGCTTCCTTCCGCCGCCCACGTATTGTTCGGCCTGCCTGGTGAGGGGCTTTCTGAGATGCGGGAGAGCGTTTCCTTCGTTACGAGGCTTGCGCCGACTTATGCGGTCTTCCGGAATACGATTGTGTTGCCGGGCTCACGGCTTTTTGCGTGTGCGGTGCGGGACGGCATCGTTTCCGAGGACTGTTGGCGGGTGTTTGCGGAGCGGGGCGGGCGGCCGCCGACTTACGTTCCAGAGGGCGTTTCGTATGCGCAGATGGAGGAGGTGCGCCGTAAGGCCATCTCATCCTTCTACTTTGACCGCCGCTACCTTGCCCGCCGGTTGCTCGCCTCAAACGGCGTGGGGGAGCTTCTTGGCTTTCCCTACTTCATGTATCTTGTCGGCAGGTTCAGCCCGGATTTCCCATAAAGCTTTTTTTTCCTGCGCGTACATAAGCTATGTATGTTCCTTGTCGTAAACAACCGCGGCCAATACGTCCACAGGATTTGGCGGAGCCTCACCTACCTTGGCGTGGAGGCGAAGATTGTCCCCAACACAATACCTATCGAGGAACTTTCCAGCATGCAGCCTGAGGGAGTTGTCTTAAGCGGCGGCCCCTACTCAGTCTACCGCGAACGCGAGAGTCTCGGCGTCTGCGAGGATGCGCTTGAGGCGGATTTTCCCGTCCTCGGCATCTGCCTCGGCCACCAGGTCATGGCCCTACACTTCGGCGGGGAGGTTTCCGAAGGCAAGACCGCCGAGTACGCGAAAGTCGACTTGACCGTCATTGAGGAGGATGACCTCTTCCGGGATTTCCCGCGCAGGATTTCCGTGTGGGAGTCTCACAAGGACGAGGTCGTCCGGGCGCCCGAAGACTTCATAGTGCTCGCGGCCTCAGACATCTGCAAAATCGAGGCGATGAAGCACAAGAAGAAGCCGATTTACGGAGTCCAGTTCCACCCCGAAGTCGAGCATACGCCGCAGGGCATGGACATCCTCAAGAATTTCGTTGGCGTCTGCAGGAGCCGGTAGCCCGTCATTCCTCAGTGTCCATGCCATCGAGGATTTCGCCGGTGCCCTTGAACTGGTCCTGCGGCCGGTGGTCCGGCGAAGAAAGCTCCTGCTTCAGGTCGAGTTCCTTGCTCTTCTTATCATGTTCCGACTGAGGCCCCTCTCCTCCACCAGACGGCTTCGTGCCGGGGGCTTCTCCGCCGGAAAGCTGGCTTTTGCTCGCATCAGCCCCCCTCGAGTCCCCGCCCGACAGCCTGCTCGCGCCGGCACTATCCCGGCGTTCGCCCTTCGCAGCCCTGATGGGGTGCCGGGCCTTCCACGCCGCATCCTTAGCCCGCGCGATGCCGCCGCTCTGCGCGGACTGGCGCATGCGGTTTGCGAATCTTCCGGCGGTGTTTGAAACACTTTGTGCGCCGCTTGCCAGACTTTGCCCGAGTCGACTTTTCCCTATGGTACTGCTGTAGGCAGACTTTAAGTCCGCCCCCATAGACTTTCCTCCGCGAGCAGCCTTGTATGCGTCGGATACTGCGGCAAGCGCCCCACCCCGCTTCAAAGCCATAGGGTTTGCGAGCGTTTTCGCCCCAGCCCACGCCGCCCGTCCAGTAGCTTTTAGTGCTGATGCAGCAGCTTTGCCTACCGCCCTGCCTGCGGCTTTGCCTGCGGTTTCCCCGACTTGGCCGCCGACTTCTTTCCCAACTTGTTTTCCGGCTTCTCTACCTACTTGGCCGCCAGCCTCTTGCCCAACCTTCGCCCCAGCTGCGGTTCCTGCTCCCGGCACGACAGAGCCTACTGCTGCCCCCGCAGCAGCGCCTCCAGCACTCCCTGCGGCTTGTCCTCCAGCAGACCCTGCAGCCCCTCCTGCTGCCTCCCCCGCTTTCCTCCCCGCCTTCCCGCCTGCCTTCTCAGCGCCCTTTTCAACAGCTCCCCCTTTCCCGCCTCCTCCACCCATTGAATCAGAAGTTTTGGTCGGCTGCGCACTCGATGAGGGGCCGCTGTCTGCTCCGAGGCCTTTATCCGTCTTAGGGCCTTTCATAGCCTCATGCGCCTGCCCCCCCAAACTCGACGTGCTGTCGCCTCCTTTCGCGCGGTTCATAAGGCCTTTGGCTTTCCCCCACATCTTGGAGACTCCAATCTTTAAGCCGACGCTCGCGATGGCGCCAACGCCCTTGCCTTGCATGACGCCGCCGACGGCAGCCAACGCGACGCCGTAGGGGCCGGGCACGAGCATCCCGACGGCCGATATGATGCCTCCAAGCCATCGCATGACGCCGCTCATGATGAGGGGGGATGCGAACACCATCATGAGGGATGCGATGAGAAAGAAGGGGGTGGCGGCGTCGGAGATGAATCCGCGTTGTCCGGCTGTTGCGACGGTTGCCACGCCTATGGCGAGCCAGACGGCCTGTATGGTGGGTGCGTAAATCCAGACGAGGGTGAAGCGCAAAAGGCGCGTCCCTAGCTGCTTCGTCCAGTCGTGGAGGTAGAGGAAGAGGGTGAATGGGAAGACGAGCCCTAGGGCGAGCACGCACAGGTACCTGAACCACATCGTGAGGAGGGCGAGGAAGGCGGAGAAGAGCACCATCTGGAAGACGAGGAGGTAGACGATTTTCGCGCTCGTCGGGGCGTTCGACATGGTGCTGTAGAATGCCTCGCCGATGGTGGCGTTATTCGTTATGCCCGTGGTTATGACGGAGATGATGGCGCGCGTGATGACGTCGTTCGTCTTTAAGAGGAGCTCATATATTGCGGGGGAGAGGGGGACGACGATCATGCTGACGAGGAGTTTGTCTAGTATCATCTTGGCTTGGGCTCGGCCGCTTGGGGAGTTTGACATGAATACCATGTATGCTCCGGTTACGAGGACGCTGAAGACGTAGAGGGGGACGAGCACGAGCATGAAGCGGGAGAGTATGTTCCCGTTGGGTGTTAGGTCTCCTGCCGCGTCTTTGAGCGGGTACATGGAGGGGTAGGCGAGGAGGCTGTCTTGCATGAGGTCGAAGAAGATGCGCAGTACTTGGTTGAGGAGGAAGACGAGGAAGTCGACGAACCACATGAGGACTTTCTTGAGCACTTCCAAGAACAGGTTTAGGGGCCACCATGACGCGTTGGCGAGGGGGGTGACTGCCAGGATGAGGAGGAGGGCAAGTGCGAGGTTCTTGAGTAGCCGCCCGTCGCTTGCTTTCATCGTAAATTATTTTCTTTTAAGCGCTTAAAACCTTACTTGAAGCCGAAGAAGTCTTTGAACATCTCGTAGATTCCGGACTCCTGGAGCATCGTGTAGTAGTCCATCCGTTTGTCCATGAAGAACCGGTAGGATACGATGACTGCGAAGGCGAGGAGGATGAGCAGGAGGTTTCCCAGTATCCAGTTTAAGGCGCTTGTGTATTTCGGGCTGAGGAGTATCTGGGTGTTCGAGGCTGCGTATCCCTTGTTCAGGTCGTCGTTCCAGGAGCCGAGGTATTTCGCCCGGACGATTGCCATGCTTTTCTCAATCCTGAAGGTGTAGGAGTCGCCGGGGGAAAGAATCGCCTGCTTGAGGTACGGTGCTCCGATGTCCAGGAATATCGAGGGGTTGGGGTCGACGGCTGCGTCTGGGAAGGGTACCATATCAACGATTATGGTTACGTCGGTGAAGGCGTCAGGTTCCGTGGTGGGGACAAGGATTTCTAATGTCACCGGGGTTCTTGGGGCTACGGTGTTTGCTACCGGGCCCGCTGGCCCCGGAGCTTTTGCCGCCTCAGGGCCTTTCGCCGGTGCTGGGCCTCCTCCTGTTCCGAAGAGTGGCGTGTCGAAGCTTCGGAAGTGCGTGAAGTAGCGGATCGTAGCACTTTGTGCTATGCTTGCGCTGACTGACTTCGAGTTGAAGTAAAGATAGTAGATGCCGTGTTCCTTGTCGAATTGGACGACGCTGTCGACGTTCGCGTACTTGTTGAGCTGTATTCCGTGGACGTTGGTGACGGTGTAGTTGCGCAGGAGTGTCGGGTACAGCCCCTTCGTGACCTGCGGGTTCGGGTAGAGTGCGGCGAGGTCGTAGTAGTTTGGCTCGTCCTCGTGGTAGTTTCTGGTGACTCCTAAGGCGAGGCTCGTGTCGACCCAGTAAGTTTTGTCGAACCAAGCCCATCCTGAGTCTATACCGTAGAGCACCGTCTCCCACGAGTAGTTTTTCTCTGAGGCGAGGAAGAGGTCCGCGTAGTGGTAGTACTTCTTTAAGGGGTTGTTCGTGAGTATGAAGTACGGCTTCTCGGGCTGCCTTATGGGGTATATGGCGTTGAAAAACTGTTTTGTCTTCTTGTCGAGGCAGAGGACCAGCTGCGATTCGAACTCCTTCACGTCCGCCGGCTTGAGGCTCTTGTAGGGGCCGTAATCCCTGCACGTGACGTAATCGGGGTTACCGTCATCATCAGTGCACCAGACTGCTGAGTAGTCTCCCGGGAACAGTCCGGGAATCATCGAGTGGATGCACTCGTCCCTGTTCGTCGTAATCTGCGTCCGGTAGAGGTCGTGCTCCGACGGGTAGTTCTTGGAGTTGTACTCCATGATGAAGCGCTCTGGGAAGATGATGTTGAATCCGTTGAGGATATCCGGTTTCGGAGTGATTTTCACGTAGCCGTTCAGCTCGTATCCGTCGTAGTCGACGTAGCCTTTCATCTCGATGTTGAGGTTGTCGGTCGGGTTCCCGCTGGTTAAGGGCCGGGATATCGAAAAGTTCTCGCCGTATGGGTCGGTGACTACGGTTGAGGAGTCGTTTGCTTCTTCAAAGAACTGTATTTCATTCTCTTCGTCGACGAGCGGGTAGTCGCAGCGGTCGTGCGTCCAGCAGGAGATGCACCTGAACTGCCATACGAAGTTCGTCTTCCAGCCTGTGAAGCTTCCGCTAGAGTTGTATTCCGCACCCCCGCAGACGCAGCAGCCGCCGGTAGCGAGGGTCCACAGGGGGCAATCTTTATCGCCGGCGGAAACGCTCGTGTACCCCATGCACTTGAGGTGCGCGTCCACATACGGGTACTCGCATTTGTTCGGGTCTGGGTTGAACATGGTCAGTACACCGCATGAAACATATTGGATGCCTGCCCATATGTTACAGGGGGCATCACAGATGTAGCGGGCGTGGTCGCTGCCACAGCCGGCCCACCCGGGGGTGATCACGCCGGTGTGGTGGAGGCAGCCGTCCCACAGGCACTGCATCGCAAGCGGAACCCGCTCGA
>CAZJQY010000021.1:6500-9484 GCA_964548095.1 uncultured archaeon | reverse complement strand
CCTTCTGGAACCGAGAGGTCGCAGTCCAGGCAGGGTATGATTCGTTTCGTAAGCATTTTATAGCTATTATTCTTTGCACGGGAAGATTCTTATATGGTGCGGCATAAGCGCCCTACGGTGGAAACCGCGGAGGCCCGGATTGAGCGGCTCAGGCATCTTACCGTTTCCCGGGAGGTCGTGGAGCTGCTGGAATCAGACTTCTCGCATGAGCGGGAGTCCGCGTTCCTTCTTTTCAGGAATGAGTCTACGGGTGTTGTTGACTTGGTTGTCCGGTCTGCGCAGCCGACGACTAAGAGGAGTTTCGGCTTTCCCAAAGACCAGATTCCGTACTACGCGGACGTCTTGGGGCGTGAGGGCTACACTCTAGTCGGGACGTACCATTCTCACACTGACACCGACGAGGAAATATCGGAAAGGAGGGGGTGGGACTTCTATGGCCCCCGGAAGGCTGAATACGACCCTATTCTCTTGTCTCCCGACGACCAGTATTCCTTCGACGATGAGGGCAACCTGGACCAGATTAAGCTTCTAGGACATAAGAGCGGGCGTTTGGGTTTTCGGATGCGCGGCTTCATCCCAGTAAACGCCGGCGGCTACCAGCGGGAGCGTTCGACCGAGGACGTCCGCTTCCTCATCGATAATCTTCCGGTGCTGCGGGAGCGGGGCCTTCTCGCACGCCACTACCGCGACGGCATCGACAACATGGCGCTTGAGCTCTCGGTCGTCGAAACAGGAGTTGACCCGACGGGCGCGAGCATCCTCGGGAAGCATCCCCCTTATGTTACAGAACGCTTCTTCCCCATCGCAGCCGAGCATGTTGAAGCATTGAGAGGAAGATACGGTTTCATGGACGTTGCACCAGAAGAAGGCGGCCTTCAGCTTTCGGTGAGGTCTTACGCGACCGGCCGCGCCGAAGCAGACGTGTTGGCTTCCGCAAGGCGCTTACTCCGCGTCGGCTGCGAGCACGGGGAGCTCACTCGCCTGGAAAGCGCCAGAGAAGGGGCCATCCACGTGCTGCCGGTGAGGCCTGATGACACTGATTTTATAAGACAGCATATGCCTAAGGCAGTATCAGCCCTACTTCTCGAACAATCCTAAGGAGTCCAGACTCGTTCATCTATCCTGTACACGTACACGGGCACGTCAGAGAATTCTCCTCGCTCTATTGCGTGTACCTTGATGGGGAGCGCAAGTTTTGGGTGCGTCTTCCTCATGGAAAGGACCGAGCGCTCTCCAGCAACCCGCGTCGTCCCGTCTTCGTCTAAGCCGTCTCGGACGCTATAAGAGAGCCGGTACCCTTCTGTTTCGCTCAATCTGTCAAAGAATTCCGGGAGCGCGACCGGCGTCCCGTCAGCCTTCTCCACTCTCATGAAATCGGGTCGCATGTGTATCCGGGCCTCAGACTCTCCGTCTCTGAGCATGCCGTAGGCCTGCTCTATGAGAAGGCGTTTTTTGTCGTAGGATGTTGCGCCGTACACTTCCCAGACTTCGTCTATGCCTGAGAGCCTAAGTTCGTCGGCGTTCCCGACAACGTAGTTAACGTACTCGGGGTGCTCGAAGCCGACCCTGCTTGACGCATACAAGGCAAGCTTCTTAGGCTTCCCGTCAACTTCCACCACGACCTTGCGGACGCCGTCCTCCTCGACAACACCTCTTACTCCAGAAAGCCGCTCGACAAGCATCTCAAACGCCCTGCACTGTCCCGCACCCCTGTCGAGGATTGCAACCTCGTCCCTGCCGGCAAGCCTCATCCTGACGGCGTCTTCAAGCCGTCCCCCGTCCGGCCCAAGGAGGAAATCGCTGTACCCGTCCAAGTCGCGCCACGTGACCTTCCGCCTCGGCCCTTCCCTCTCCTCCCGCCTCAAACCCAGCTCCTCAGCGTCAATGGCAGCGCCTCCAATCTCCCGTATGCCCCTCAACCCGATTTCCGATGAGACGCGCCCGGCAAACTCCCCCGGCGAAACACCCTCAGACCGTGCCCCCCTGCGCACCGTCTCCATAAGCCAGATAGAAAGACCCTCCTGCACGCAGATATCTCGTATCTCCCTGTCCTCAATACCCATGAATATTCCCTCAATCTCCCGCATCTTTTTAATCATATAAGGGGCGTAGTCCTCATGAGCCCGAAGCGCTGAGACGACAGCTCCCGGAGCGGAAACACCGGTCTCAGAGGAAAGCCCCCGCAGCCTCTCGTAGAGGGCGACGGCCGGGGCAAGCCTCCGGGCCACCTCGTCCACAACACCGTGAACCTTAAAGACCGTCATGAAGGCGACCACATCCTCGTTAGACCTCCTGGAGACAGCCTCCGGGTCGGCGCCCTCAGCAATACTGCGCAACTCACCCCCAAAATCCTGCGTAATCCTACCAAAACGGATAAGCTCCCGCTGCTCAGGCCTTAGGGTACGCCGTATCATGTATAATACCCTAGGGAGCGGAGTAATTTATACCCTGTTTCGGCAGTGAATAATCTAAGGGGATGGTCTGCCGTTCTCATCCGGCTTCGTTGCGTCCTTGCCGGCGCTTTAAGGCGCGGCGGAGACGGCCGGCAGCTTGGCTTCTACTTGCCGACTTTCACGACGTAGGTTTTCGCAATCTTGTCGTGGAGTCCCTGCTTTTTACCGTCCCAGGCTATCATCAGGTAACCGATGCCGAGGATTAATGCGGATATGATTTTTGCGATGTACCTGAAGAGGGCGGACGGTATCCCGATGTATTCGCCCTTCTCGTTGACGATTCGCAGGCCGAGGATGAGCTTTCCGGGGGTGCCGCCTTTGATACCGTCTAAGTACACGATTAATCCGAGCGCGCAGAGGTCAACTAGGTAGCTGAACGACGAGATGCCGGTGACCCAGACGAGCACAAACACTATGATTGCTGCGGGGATGCTGATGATAATCGCGTCCAGGATGGCCGCCAGGAGGCGGATCCAGAATCCTCCGTACTTGGGGTTCGTCATGTCAATCACTCAAATCACCTCTTTTTTT
>CAZJQY010000021.1:4019-6400 GCA_964548095.1 uncultured archaeon | reverse complement strand
GAATCCTCCGTACTTGGGGTTCGTCATGTCAATCACTCAAATCACCTCTTTTTTTGTTTTCACGAAGTCAACGTATGCGTTGAATATGAAGGCTTCCGTGAACGCCGTGACTGCCGCGGAAAGCCCGAGGAAGACGAGGAGGATGAGGGCGTTTATTGCCGCCTTGACGGTGCTGTACTCGAAGAGGAGCTGGAGGAAGGTCGAGCCGAGGGGCTGTAGTCCCACGGTGCCCGCGAAAGAAGATATCGCCCAGACGATAACGCCGACGCCCACGACTTCCCAGAGGCGGCCTCTCGTAACCGCGTAGCTTCTCTTAAGCGACGCAATGGCTGGGGCATCCTCGAGGAAGAGTATGTAGGTTGCGAAAAAAATCCGGATGCCGAGGTAGACAGTTAGAAGTATTGCCATCATGAACAGGATGAGGAAAACGAGAATGCTTTTCAGGAGCAGGGCGACGGCAATGGCGATTGCGATTGGGCTGGCGACTATGCAAAATCTCGCAATCGCCAATACTATAAAGCGTATCAGGAAACGGTTGGCCAGCGGAAACCATTCTCTGGCATCCGCTGTCGCCCCCTTCACCGCTGATGCTATTACCGCAAAATACATGCAGGATACGTAATACGCGAGCACGAACCAGACTGCGAAGGCGACCGCCACGAGAACGAGGTTTTCCTTCGAGAGAAACTGCAGCAATCCGCTCAACCCAAAGCCTTTAGTCTCCAAATACGCGAGCATCTCTTTCTCGTACTCATCGTCCGAGGAGAGGTACTTCGCCAGCTCCCCCGCAATCCCTTTTTCCCCCAGACCCTCCTTGTTGACGAGGTAGGTCCCTTTAACATTCTCAAACTCATTGGCAGCCTTCTTCATCTCCTGCAGGTAAGCGCCCAAGCCCGTTGCGGAAACAAGCATAAAGCAGATTATTACTGGAAGGGCGCAGGAGGCTAAGGCAGGCAGGATGACTCTCGGATTCCGGGTGAGGACCGAGAAACTTTTATCGAAGACTCCGCGGTAGTCGACCATACTATTTACCTATCCGAAGCAGCCAATAAAAATCCATCAGAGGCGCGCTTTAATCGTTCCGCGGGAAGCATCAGCCGATTGAGCAAAGATTCAGGGTGTCGATAATCTTGTCGCGGGTTGAGGCGAGGCGTGCGTCAACTCGCCTCCTCAGCGTCTCCATGACCTCGGATGCCGTGACCTGCGTTTTGAATGCGGCGTAGAGGATGTTTTCGCTGTAGGCGGTCGTATACGACGAGCTGAAGTTCTCGCGGACATTCCCGACAAGCGCTTCTGTCTCGTCGCGGTGCTGGTCGTCGCTCACGGAATTTACGATGAGGACGCCGCCCTCGCGCAGGTGCGCCGCGCAAGTTGCGAAGAATCCCCAGGAATTCATTGCCTCAGGCATGCGGTCGCCGACGAAGGCATCCAAGACGATGACATCATAGAGGCGGCTCGACTCCGCAAGATACGATGCGACATCGCCTCCGAAGACGGCAAGCTTCGGGTGAGCTTTCAGCCCGAAAAAGCGTTCCGCAAGCGCGAGCATCCGCCCATCAACCTCAAAGGCCTCGATGCGGGGCTCGTAAAGCTCAAGGAGCTGGCGGACGATGGTTCCGCCGCCCAAGCCGACGAGGAGGACGTCGGAGACTTCCTCCGCAAGGTATGCGAGACAAGAGATATAGTCCCAGTAGCCCCCGTAAAAAAGGCGCCGCTCATCGTAGACTGAGTAGATGTTCTCCTCCCCCCCGTACTCAAGCTTTACGATGCCGTCCCGCCTAACAACTCGGAGCACGCCCTCCTCAAACAGGACTTCGCAGCCTTGAGAGTCCACGAGAGAATACTTAAACTCGCGGAAAGAAAAAGTAAACACGAGGGGGGGAATCCCCCCTCAGTCGGTTGTTTCTACTTCTTTACAAACATTTTCCTCAAGTCTGCGCCGACGACCTCAATCTTGAGTTTCGCGTCTTCCTCGCGCATCCTCTTTAAGTTCGGCATCCCGTTCTTGCACTCGCGAATCCACTCGCGCGCGAACTTGCCGGACTGAACGTCCTTGAGCATCTTCTTCATCTCCTTGCGGGTTCGCTCGGTGATGAGCTTTTTCCCGCGCGTTCTTCCGCCGTATTCTGCGGTGTTTGAGACACACTTCCACATGTACTCGAGTCCGCCGGCTTGGATTAAGTCGGTAATCAGCTTCATCTCGTGCAACACCTCAAAGTAGGCGATTTCCGGCTGATAGCCAGCCTCAACCAGCGTGTCAAAGGAAGCCTTCATAAGCTCGGTAACTCCCCCGCACAAGTCAGCCTGCTCGCCGAAGAGGTCTGTTTCGGTCTCCTCAGGGAACGTCGTCTCGATAACGCCAGCCCGCGTCGAACCAAGCG
>CAZJQY010000021.1:0-4009 GCA_964548095.1 uncultured archaeon | reverse complement strand
CGTTCCCCTTTGCTTTTCCGCTCCCGTCTTGGGCTATGGCGATGAGCGCCGGCGTCCCGAAGCCGTCAAGGTAAGTCTTTCGGACGAGCACGCCAGGCCCCTTGGGGGCGACCATGATGACGTCTACTTCGCTTGGAGGCTTGATTCTTTGGAAGCGGATGTTGAATCCGTGGGAGAACATGAGCGTCTTCCCGGCCTTCATGTGCCTTTTGATGTCTTTCTTGTATACGTCGGCTTGGTACTCGTCTGGGATTAGTATGTGGACTATGTCCGCTTTTTTCGCAGCCTCGGCTATCGGGTAGACTTCGAATCCGTCTTCCCGCGCCTTCCTGGCGGAGTCGTTTTCAATCGAGCCGACTATCACCTTCAACCCTGAGTCCCGCATGTTCTGGGCCTGCGGTCCGCCCTGGTTTCCGTAACCGATTATCGCAATGGTTTTCCCGGAAAGAACGCCGAGGTCGGCGTCCTTGTCATAGTAGACTTTAGCCATACAACATCACCCGTCAAATTTGATGTCTATCAATTAAGAACAGGGGAATATAAAAAGGAAATTAGGTACTATCATGAAGTGTCAGTCGTCCTTGCGGCTGTAATCCTTGCGACGGCGCTCTTCATCCGCGCTTCATTCAACGCCGTCGTATAGTCTCCTTAAGCTTACTTTAGTTTCAGCGCTTCGGCTCTGAAGATGTCGCTGTTTGAGATGAGTCCTACGAGGTCGTGGCCGTCGTGGACTGGGAAGCGGCGGATGTTCGTCTTCGCCATAAGCTTTGCGACGGATGAGTCGTCGTCGTCCGGGTGAACAGTTAATATTGGCTTGGACATGATTTTTGCGATTTTGACTTTCTTTGGGTCGAGCCGCTCGGATATGACCCTGTTTATGATGTCCCTCCGTGTTATGATACCGTAAGAGTCGTCAGCATCTTTCCTGTCCACGATGAGGCTTGTAATGTGCAACTCAATCATCCGTTTCATGGCGTCTGCGACGGTTGCCGTCGGCGCAATCTTCTCGACGCCCGCCGTCATAATCTCCCTCACTTTCACGTTCAATCACCTCGTTGATTCTTAAACTTCTCGGTCGCTCACTGAAGCAAGATGCCGTCTGTCCCGGAGCGGAAGCGCCCCTCCGCCCGAGCTTTCTAGCCTCCGGCATGCGCGAAGCTCTGTCAGCCGTTTTGTGACGTCCTCAAGGACTTCCTGGTTTTTCTGGTCGAGGTAGCGCTCGAACTCCCGGAAAAGCTCCTGCAGCCGCCTGTCGCCGTGGTAGCGTCTCGCGAATTTCTTGAATATCTTCTCAGCTTCGGCCATGTTGCCTGAGGCGATGGTGGATGCGATGTCCGCCAAGACGAAGTGGCTTGCTATCACCGTCTCCTCCTCGACTTCTTTTTCTTCATGACCTTGAGCCTGAAGAAGCTCTCGCGGTTCATCTCCTCAAGACGCAGCCTAATATACTTTTCAGTGCTTTTCAGCTCTGGGATGACTTTCCGCTCGAGCGCGTTCACGCGCCGGCGGGTCTTCAAGGTCTCGTCCGAGAGGATGAGGAGCGCCCGCTCGACGCCGGCGAACTCGACGAGCTTTGCGAGCGCCTCCTCGTAGCCTTCCGCAACCTCATCTATTGCTGGGGAGGTGAAGGTGAGGCCGAATCCGCGGTTTTGGGGTGTGCGGTGCGTTTCCCCGAGGGCGAGTTCCGGCACGGGAACGCCCATGATGTTTCGGTGCCCGAGTTTGAATGCCACATCCTTCTGTGCGGCGATGGCTGAGGACGCCACCTCCATCGCACCCGCCGTCGCATACGCGCAGGCAAGCTGCTTGCGGGCTGCTGCGAGCTGCCGGGAGCTGTCTTCGGCGACGTGCTCGGCTTTTGAGACGTAGCTCATGAACTCCAGGGCTAAGGCGTCCCGCTTCTCCTTGAGGAGCTTGTGCCCCTTCTCGGCGAGGACGCGCTTCTTCTTCACCATGAGGAGCTCCATCCTCGTGGGGTAGACTCCTTCAGCGGTTTCTTCAGCCATCTTCTACTTCTTGTTTTTTGGGCGGTATTTTTCGATGAGTTTCGCGTCGACTCGTTTGAGCTCCCTCTCGGGGAGTATGGCGAGGAGGTCCCAGCCGATGGAGAGGGTTTCTTCGATTGAGCGGTCTTCGTCGTAGTCTTGGTTGGCGAATTCGGCTTCGAAGCGTTCCGTGAACTCGAGGAATTTTTTGTCTTTTTCGTTGAGTGCTTCTTCGCCGACGACTGCCGCAAGGTCGCGCAGGTCTCTGCCGGTTGCGTAGGCCGCGTACATCTGGTCTGAGACGCTTCTGTGGTCTTCGCGGGTTCTTCCCGCGCCTATCCCGTTTGCCATAAGCCGCGATAGCGAGGGGAGGACGTCGACTGGCGGGTACACGCCCTTCTGGTGGAGCGCCCGCGATAGCACGAACTGTCCTTCCGTGATGTAGCCGGTGAGGTCCGGTATCGGGTGGGTTATGTCGTCGTCGGGCATGGTGAGCACCGGAATCTGCGTGATTGAGCCGCTCCTTCCCCGAATCTTGCCCGCGCGCTCGTATAGGGATGCGAGGTCGGTGTACATGTAGCCGGGGTAGCCGCGCCTGCCTGGCACCTCCTCGCGCGCTGCCGAGACCTGACGGAGGGCCTCGCAGTAGTTGGTCATGTCACTCATGATGACGAGGACGTGCATCCCCCGTTCGTGGGCGAGGTATTCGGCGGATGTGAGTGCCACCCGCGGAGTCACGAGCCTCTCGACGGCCGGGTCGTTTGCGAGGTTTAGGTAGAAGACGATGCTCTCGAGGGCGCCGCTTTTCTCAAACTCCCTCCTGAAGAAGGATGCTTCGTCGTTTGTGATGCCCATCGCCGCGAACACGACCGCGAACGCCTCCTTCTTCCCCAGCACCTTCGCCTGCCGGGCGATTTGGGCTGCGAGCTGGTTGTGGGGTAGGCCTGCCGCGGAGAAGATTGGGAGCTTCTGCCCGCGCACGAGCGTGTTCATCCCGTCGATGGTGGATATCCCCGTCTGGATGAAGTCTTTCGGGTAGTCCCGGGAGGAGGGGTTGATGGGGTAGCCGTTTACGTCGAGCCGCTGTTCGGGGATGATGTCTGGTTTGCCGTCTTTGGGGCGGCCGGAGCCGTCGAATATCCTCCCGAGGACGTCGGTTGAGACTCCGACTTTGAGTGTCTCCCCGAGGAAGGTGACTCGCGTCTTCTCGGAGTCTAGGCCGCGGGTCCCCTCAAAGACTTGGATGACTGCTTTGTCTTCGAGGCTGTCCAAGACTTGTCCCCGCTTCTCTTCGCCGTTGGCGTCGCGTATTCTCACAATCTCGCCGTACTTGACGTTTTCGGTCTTCTCGACGACGATGAGCGGGCCGTAGATGTCCGAGACCGTGCTGTATTCTATGCTAGTCATGACAGTTCCCCGAGTTTTTTTTCTATGCCGGCGAAGAGTTTCGGGAACTCCGCATCCGGCGTGTACTTCATCTTCGCGATGTCCTCGACGACTGGTGCGGCCAAGACGTCCTCGATGCGTTTGCCGGCCTCGAGCGCAACAGAGGCCTTCTCCCGGAAGGCGAGTATTGCGGAAAGCATCCGGTACTGCTTTGTGAGGCTGCAGTAGGTGTCGACCTCATGGTAGGCGTTCTGCTGGAGGAAGTCCTCGCGCACCATCTTCGCAGTCTCGAGCACGAGACGCTCTGCTGGCGGGAGCGCCTCGGAGCCGACCAGCTGCACAATCTCCAGAAGCTCGGCCTCCCGCTGCAGCAGCGCGAGCGCTTCGTCACGGTTTTCCGCAAAGTCGGGGCCGACGTTTTTCTCGTACCACGCACGGAGCGGCTCAAAGTAGAGTGAGTAGCTTTTGAACCAGTTGACGGACGGGAAGTGCCGGCGGTCTGCGAGGCGGGCGTCCAGGCCCCAGAAAACACGCACGATGCGCAGGGTGTTCTGGGTGACGGGCTCAGAGAAGTCTCCGCCGGGCGGCGAGACTGCGCCGATGCGCGATGTCGAGCCTTGCCCTCCGCTTCCCAGGCA
>CAZJQY010000020.1:0-9532 GCA_964548095.1 uncultured archaeon | reverse complement strand
GAGACGAGAGTCGACTGCGGCGGACCCTGTCCGCCGTGCCTGCCGACATGCTCGGACGGCGTCCAAAACCAGGGCGAGGAGAACGTCGACTGCGGCGGACCCTGCTCCCCCTGCGTCAGCCAGCCGAAGGACAAGCTACTGTGGACGTACAACACGACAGAGCGGATAAACGATGTTGGCATATCCTCGAATGGGTCAGTCATCGTCTTCGGCGGAGATGACCAGCACGTGTACGCCTTAAACTTAAGCGGCAGGCTCCTCTGGAAGTACCGGACGCGGGGCAACGTCAATTTCGTGGGGGTTTCAGACAACGGGTTCTCGGCGATTGTTGGGTCAGACGACAACTACGTTTACGCATTCAGGAACACGACCCGAATCCTTCCGGCGACAACCTACTACCGGAGATACCGGCTTGGAGAGCTTAAGTCTGTTGACGTTGCGGCAAACGGCTACGCGGTCGCGGGCGGCGCGGCCTACGACGAGAACGTGACCGAGGAAGGCTCCTACAGGGAAGACATAATCTACAAACTCAACAACAACGCGAACACCATCTGGAGCTATGCCACCAAGCGCGAGGTCACGGCGGTGGCAATCTCCCCGTCGAGCAGCCTCGTCGCGGGGATAAGCGACGACCGGCTTTTCATAAACGGGAGAGTCATCGAGATGGGGTGGCTGTACACCTTCGACTACTTGGAGATACTCGACGCCTCGGACTCCGCAGTCGTCGTCGGCAACACCAACAACGTGTACTACATCACGGGGGACACCGTCCAGTGGACATTCAACACTACCAAGACCGAGGACGTCGCAATCTCGAACAACAACCGAGTGCTCGTGGGGGCTGAGAAAGCTGTCATGCTGGACGCCGCGATGAAACCCCTGTGGTCGTATGACACAGGCTACAACGCAATCAAGGTTGCCGTGTCCCGCTCAGGAAACGTCGCGGCGGTGTTCTTCGAGAACCGCTACCTCTACGTCTTCGACGGCTCCGGAAACCTCCTGTGGAAGTATTTCACAGGCGACCGCATTGTGTCCATGGAAGTATCCCCGACAGAAGACTACATCATCGCAGGCTCCCACAGCGGCAACGCCTACCTCTTCAGGGTATAAGAAAACGCATTACATCCGCATGACGCAGGAGGCGATACCGCCGATGCGCTCAATCGGGTATGCCTTCACGTCTCCCATAAGCCAGTACTCGACGGCCTTCGGATACAGGAAGACCTTGCTCTGGTTCACCTCAAACTGCCGGTAAAGGTCTTCACCCGCGTCGGCTGAAACCCGAACCCAGACGGTTGCATTATCAGGTGGGTCGACCTGGAGAGAATCATCCTCCAATACCTTGACCGTACGCTCCCAGACGAAACCATCCCCCAAGATTGCGACGATAACCACTTCATCACGCCCGCACGATAGCTCCGGACTCCCGTTGAGAACACCAAGCATGTATTCGAAGCGGCTGTCCCATGACTCCTGCGCAACCGCGTCCTGACGGAATGTGATGACCGCTTCGACGGTTGTCGTCGGGCTCCCTCCCCCATAGTAAGTCTTGTTGCCCTTAAGCTTCTTAAGCGTTGTCGTCGTGTTGCCGGTAGACTTCCAGTAGAGCACGTGAGCGTCCTCAGGCCGCTGCTCCAGCCGTTCGTGCGCATCGAGTATCTCCCACTTCGCAGACTTCCCGAATCCGAAGGTTTCCTCAAGCTTCTCTGAGAAGAGGACCCGCGTGTAGGTGAGGCGCGTGCTGTGCCGGGATGCTACGGAAAACAAGATGGCAACCGCCACAACACATACGAGCAAGCACACCAGTTTCTCATGCTTCATAGGTCGAGAATCCTCCAATGTTTCCTGCATGCCGGACACTCCATCGTGTGGGTGAACAGGCCACTTGACTTGACGATGCCCTGCGCATAACAGTTGGGGCAGTGCGCGTCAATCTCGCCGAAGCGGAGCATGGAACCGGCATCGGCAAGTGTGGTCTCCTTGTGCGCGCTCAGGAACGCCCCGGCCACGGCGAGGATTATCCCTGGGAAAACAAGCAGATACTTGGAGCCGACGAGGGAGCACTCCTTGACCATGACAACCTGAGCGCAAAAAAGCTTTAGGGCTATAAGGAACCCCCCGACCAGAAGAAGTCCAAACCCCGCTACCGTCACTGCAGTCGAAAGGTGGCGCCAGACCATCGCGTAATGTATTTAGCGCTGCGATTCAAATAAAAGAGGGAGTATGCTGCCGTGCCTGCCGGTTAAGTTTTGAGGGGATAGTGCATCTGCCTGCCGCAGGAAAGACACGTGACTTCGACGCGACGGTCTTTCGAGTTCACCCGCGTCTTCGCACGCGATGATGCGCCCGTGAATTGGTAGCAGTGCTTGCAGTAGAGCCGCTTAAACTTTTGCGGGATGCGCACGTTCGTCTTCATCCCAATCTCGCGGGCGCACGATATTAGGTAGTCTGCCTGAGGGAGGTCGCCGTCCTCCGCAGACGCGAGGACTAGGCCGAAGAGTACGTCAATCCGCTCTGCGGCAATATCCTGCTGCACGTCCTTCTCTTTTCTTCGTTGTCCCCGCATCTTAAGGTGACTCCGTCAGGTTCTTTGGCCCCCGCGCTGTGAGGTGGATGGTGTCTTCGAACCGCACGCCAAAGCGTCCTGGAACATAGATGCCGGGCTCGATGGTGAACACCATGCCTTCAGTGAGGACGTCCTTTGACTGGGGGGAAAGCGACGGCTTCTCGTGTATGTCAAGGCCGACGCCGTGACCTAGCGCATGATGGAAGTGATAACCCAAACCCTCAATCCTCTTCTCAGCATAAGCCGCAACCTCCGAGGCCTTGACTCCGACGCAAAGGCGGTCCACTGATTCATCCCGGATTGATGCGACAGCTTCGAGGACAACCCGCTCGGCACGGGTGAGGGCGCCGACAGACAGCGTGCGCGACAGGTCAGAGTGGTAGCCGGCGAAGCGGGCCCCCAAGTCAACGACCACCAAACCCCTGCCGATTTTCCTCGTCGACGGCCGCGCGTGAATGTCTGCGCCGTGCGCCCCGCCCGCAAGAATCATCCCCCCCTCAAACGGCGGCGTCTCCGAGCCAGCCCTCCTAATCGCAGCCTCAATCTCGGCAACTGCGTCGAGCTCGCGCACGCCCTCGGCAACGACCTCGTGCGCCCTGCGCAACCCAACCTTCGCAATGGAGGCAGACGCACGCAGCATCGACACCTCATACGGAGACTTCACCATGCGCAAACGCTCGACGACGTCGACGACAACCACGCGCCCAACGCCGAACTTGCGCTTGAGCACCTTAAGCTGCATGCAGGGTAAGTCCTCGAATGCCATGCGGGCGGGAGCGAGCCGCCTTACGTAGCGCTCGACTGCCTGCGGCCGGTACACGCGCACACTGTAGGGCGCCCTCTCAAAGAGGGAGGCGTAGACGCCCAGGTAGACTTCCCGAACCCAGAGGACGCAGGAATCTTCCGTCACAACAGCCCTCCCAGTACCTACGCCGAAAAGGTAGGCGAGATTCTTCTCGGAAGAGACCGTCAATGCGCCAATATTTTTCTCGGAAAGGTAATCCTGAACCCCCCGGATGCGCCGCCGAAACTCAGCCCGATTTTCCATCGCGTACTTAAATAGGATGAAACGTAGATAATATACTGTTTGTTTTACACGGTGAAAAACATGGAAAACATGAAACCCCTGGACGCATTGAACACCTTCCTCGGAAACCAAGTGCTCGTGAAACTGAAAAACGGGATGAGCATCCGCGGAACGCTCAAAGCCTTCGACATACACATAAACCTCGTGCTAGACGACGCCGAATACAACGAAGACGACGTCACCAAAAAAGTGAAGACCCTCTTCGTCAGAGGAGACATGATACTATTCGTTTCTTGAATACAGGTGAAATAGAATGAGCAAAGGAACTCCATCACACGGGAAACGGGGGAAAGGAAAAACCCACATACGATGCCCGCGCTGCGGCAACAAATCCTTAAACCAGCGGCAGAAAGTCTGCGCCTCCTGCGGCTACGGAAGAAGCAGCAAAATAAAAAGCTAGACAGTGGGCCCCCACTTTACGGCCCTCCACAAGCTACCCTTGCCGGCCAACGTTTTTATTTCAAGCTCGTCTGAGTTGAGCCAGATTCTTCGTAATGCCTACTTATTTTTCAACATCCTAGATTAAAGCATGACATTAAGGCACCGCAGCGCTGGAGAACTCGAAGGCGAAGTCCTGAAGCGGAGTGCCGAGGCTGCGCGCGGAAACATGCTCTCAGAGCTCACCCACCTCCGGCGCAGGTTCGGCTTCGACGAAGCACACGACCTCGCGCTCGAGAAAGCCCAATCGAACCCGCCTGAATCACAGGGGATACTCCAGGAAGTAAGACACGTAACCAGCGAAGCAATACTCATGTACGAGCGCAGAGGCTACAGCGTCCGCCAGATAGGAGAGAAATTCGAGGAAGCCCTCGGAGACCAACAATTCAGAGGGGGAATCCTGTCCGAGGAAGAAACACCTGCCGACGTCGTAAACACAGTATTCGACGTCGTGAACGAAACATGGAAGCTTCTTGAGAGAAACCTCGCAACACAGGCCGAAGGAAACGCCCGGACAAGAATCGTTTCGCCAGAGAGCGAAGAAACCGCGGAAGAGCGAGTAACACGGGAGATGCGGGCCGTGTGGGCGAAGAAGGCGGAAGACGTCAGACTCGGCTCCCGCACCGAAGACTTCCGCGCGGGCGTGGGCCTTAGAACACTCTCAGCCATCATCCAACGATACAGGAGCATGGACGCCCGCGGACGAGAAGACGCCATGCCATGCGCCTACGCGTGGGCCGACCGAGCCTACTGGCTCACCAAATACGGGATAAAAGCGCTTGGAGAACGCTACCCCGGCGAACGGGAAACCCTCAACGCCTTAGGCGCAGGCTTCGAAGAAACACTCGGCGAAAGCAGCCTCGCACGCGGCGGACTAGAAACCCCGCCCGACACACGAGGATGGGAAATCATCACCCCCGCACGAGACAAAATAAACGAAACATGGCGGAAGATAAAAGACAACATACCGAAAGAAAGTTAGAAGGAAAAGGGTTTGGGCTTGCCCGGATTCGAACCGGGGATCTTCGCCACGTCAAGGCGACGTCATAACCGAGCTAGACTACAAGCCCGTTGTATGTTGTTGGGGATATAGAATATGGGGTTGGTTTTATAAAAACTATTTTTTCTTTCCTGTTTCGTGTAGGTATTCTGCTGTGGTTAGGATTTGTTGTATGTCGTCCCAGTGTTTTTTGACGATGAATTCTTCGAAGCGCATGAGGGTTTCCCGGATTTGGCGGGCTTTGATGAGGAGGGTGACGGCTATGAGGAGGTAGGAGACTGATATTGCGAAGAGTGTGGTGATTTTTCCGACGGACGCCTGATGCAGGAGGATGAGGTAGGGGATGCCGGCAAGCGATGTGAGGACGCCTGCGACGCATGCGAGGGCGACTGTGCGCTGGCTGTGGATGAAGGCGTGGGAGCGGGAGATGTGGGAGCGCAGGGCTTGGGATACTTTGTCTGAGTAGATGAAGTATTCCCAGACGTTGTAGGCTTGGGTTTTGGTGAGGGTGTTTCCTTCCTTCGAAACCTCTTCGATGATTCTGCGTCGTCCGCCGCAGTCCACACTCTTGTAGCCGCCGTGTTCGAACGGCCAGCCTTTGCCCTCGAAGAGGAGCATGTAGGCTTGCTGGAGGAAGTAGCCGGCGCTGAAGCCTGTGATGAGGAGGATGAACCCGGCGAAGTCGCCAATGTCTGGGTTTCCGAAGTAGATGACAAGGGAAAGTGGGAGAAGCAACGTGTAGCCGGGGATGATGTAGCGGATGAGGACTTCGACGTCCTTGGAGAGTTCCATTGTTAAGGATATATTCCCGTTCCTATAAATTAGGGATGGACGAAATAACGACCATAAACGTCGGGAAGAACGGCGTCTCGGATGAGGTTGTTGCGGAGATGAAAGCACAGTTGAGGAAGAGGGGGAGCGTGCGGGTGAAGTTTCTGAAGGCGGCGAGGGCCGACAAAGACCGGCGGGAGCTGGCCGCTGAGCTTTCCCGGAGGGCTTCTGCGGCTGTTGCTTTCAGCCGCGGCAACGTCATCGTCTTGGAGAAGCGGAGATGACTGACGCGGACGTGAAGGGGAAGCTTGAGGCTTACTTTAAGAAGGCTGAGCCGCTTTTCGCGGGCGTTGCGGTTGCCGTGCCAGAGCGTCCTGACTTTGCGAGGATTTCTCGGGAGTTTGAGGAGATGGCGTTCGGCTACTATTCGGACGCGAAACACTTCTACGAGAGGGGAGAGTACGTGAACGCACTCGCGGCGTTAGAGTACGCAGAAGGGTGGTTGGACGCTGGGAAGAGGTTGGGTGTTTTCAGGGAGAAGACTTAGTTTTATTTTTCTCCGACGCAGTCGTCGCAGACGTGTTTTCCGTCGACTACCCAGTTGAGCCAGCGGGTTTTCCCGCAGGAGATGCACAAGGCTTGGAGGGGGTATGCCGCCTTCTCGACTGTGGGACGGGTGTGCTCGAACCCGTAATCGAAGAGCCGGGACTGTTTGTCTTGCTTCATCGTGGTATATATTTTAAGGGATAAAACAAATATGAGTTTTGGTGTATATCAATGGGGGGTGCGATAGTTTTTCTGCATGGGGGGTGATTCAGATGACTGAAGGACGACATGACATTTTCGAGGACTTGGACCGGCTTCACCGCATCAATGCTTTGCGGCGGTTGGGGGAGCCGGGGGAGACGTGCCCGATTTATTCTCCGCCGCAGCCGTGCGTCAGGTCAAAGTGCCTCTGGTTTGATGCGGCGGATTTGACGTGCTGGGTGCTCAGCCCGAAGCCGAAGAAGGCGAGGGGATAGCGACGGTATTTATATTTGAAGGAGGAATATTGTCTTTCGCAAGATGAGGGTTGTTGCTACTTTGTTTTTGGTTGCGGTCGTGTTTCTGTCCGGTTGCTTGGGGGGAGCCAATGAAACGTCTTCCACGACGACCTCGACCATCCTGTGCGCTTGGGCGACCGGAGACATCCAGAGGAGGCAGTGCATTGTCGAGGCGGCTGCGGACCGAAACGACACCAGCCTGTGCGAAAGCTTCAACGAAAGCATATGGCGGGACACATGCCTCCGGAAGGTTGCCGAAAACTCGAAGGATATCACACTCTGCGACGGCATCGCAAGCGCTGAGGCCCAGTCTGAGTGCCTCAAGTCCCTTGCCGTGGAGACCGATGACAAGGACGTGTGCCTGCTGGTAAACGATACGGCACAGCGGGACACCTGCTATTATTCGCTGGCAATGCAGACGAACAAGCCGAGCACCTGCAATAACATAGAATCGGAGGCTTCAAAGTACCGCTGCATCGCCATCATCAAGAAGGACGCGCATGTGTGCGACAACATCACTGAGGCGAACGCGCGCGACTGGTGTTATATGATGATTGCGTCAATCAAGCCGGAGAAGACCTCATGCAGTGAGATAACAGGCGACAACGCGCGGGATGCCTGCCTGAGCATTCTCGCCCAAAGGCTCGTGGACGCCCGATTCTGCAGTCAGGTGAAAAATGAGACCACAAAGACGGCCTGCCAGGATAATGCGGCGAAAGCGGCTTCCCGCCTGAAGGACATGCAGGGGAACTTCGGACCCAACGAAAGCATCAGAATCCAGCCGCAATAAGCCACACGACCATGCAGTATAAAACCCTCATCATCGCAACGCTGGTGCTCGTTTTTTTCTCGGGCTGCATCAGCGTGGAAAACAAGGCGAATCCGCGCGCTACGAATACAACCGACACTTCGACGATTATTGCACCCATCCTAACCACAACCTCCACAGCAGGGGATTATGGGGTGCCAGAAAACGAGAGCGCTCTGGAAAGCTCGCCCACAACAACCGTCAGGTCTGCGACCTCAGGCGCCGTCACGTATCCTGAAAGCGCAGTCTGCTTGAACACCACAGACGCGTTCATGGCTGGCGAATGCCTGAGGGCGCTCGCACGAGAGAAGGGGGACTACGAAGTCTGCGAGCTGATTTCGGACCCCCAAGCTATCGCAGGCTGCCTGAGGGACGTCGCCTTGGAGGCTAACGATGCCGCAGGCTGCGAGCGCATAGGCGATGCGGGGCAGAGGGATGCGTGCCTTATGACCGTCGCCCTCAACACCGCAAACGAGTCCGTCTGCGAGAAAATCAGTTTGGAAAACGCACGATACAAGTGTCTCGCTCACACCAACGTCTCGCCCGCCTACTGTGACAGGATAGGGGATGCGCCGACACACGACTGGTGCTTGTACTCGCTTGCAAAGAAGATGAGGGAGCCGCTAGTATGCGACGGCGTCATAGATGCGAAGGTGCGGGACACGTGTTATCTCGACTACGTCCGCGACAACAGGCTGGATGCGACCGTCTGCAACAGGATTTTAGATGACAGCATGTGGAAGCAGTGCACCGACGTCGCAGTCACGCTGACGTGCCCGGTAGAGCATTTCATGCCAAAGTACGGGAAACCTGTCGAACCGCGGCAGAAAAGTTAGGGTGACCGCCCACGTTTATATAACCTGAAAACACAAATTACTTGTGATGACCTCAATCAAAACGCTTGCTAGTTTGGTTGTCGCGCTCGTTCTTCTGTCAGGATGCCTCGGGGGCAAGGAAAAACCCGGCAACGAGACGCTCACCACTGTGAGAGGTAACGTAACGGCTGGTGATACCTCAACGTATCCGACTGCAGAAGGGATGACTACGACTCTTTTTTTGAGCGGGGTGCAACCTGAAACGAGCACGCTAACTGTGGGTCAAGGCGGGCTCTTGGGAAAGACCTTCAAGGTTGATAACGTATCCCGCATCTGCAAACGAGGCCCATACATCGAAGTGAGGATGTATTCTAACTCGACCTGCGAGGAATGCCTTTGGATGAAAGACATTTACGATAAAGTAGTGAGAGAGTGGGAGGGATACGGCAGAGTGTACCCCATCCGGTGGGAAGTCGACGTGAAAGACAACGCGTTGACCGGAGTAGTTGAGGGTGAAATTCCCCCCGTGGATATGCAACTTTGGAGGAAGTACAGCCCAGAGCGCGTTCTCCAAACCTTCATCCTGGGCTGCAGATACTACCGAGAGGGGACACCATATTATGCGATAGGAGACCGGCGAGGGGAGGAGCAGGAACTCAGGAAGACCATCAAGGAGCTTGTTGACTACAGTGAGCTTAAGGAGCGGGAAGATGCGCATTTTGCAATCCCGGAGCTTATCGACCCCAGCACAACGAGCACCCTGTTTACGTCTTCCACGTCAACGACGTCCACGAGTTCGACGTCGACTTCGACGACGAGCACGTCGACCACCTCCTCAACGACAACCACGTTCTCAAGACACACGACAAGTCTCCCTGGATTATGGGTCCCTGGGACTCCCATCCTCCCTGGCCCGTTCCCATCAACGCCTAAGCCTTGAACATGAGGGAAAGATGAATGACCGCCGCCTGAAGGCGGCGGTATCTTTGCATTCAAGCAAGCCA
>CAZJQY010000019.1:0-9556 GCA_964548095.1 uncultured archaeon | reverse complement strand
GGCATTCCAGATACCCGAGATAGCCCCCTATAACATGAGGGATACCGCTAATACCCTACCATAGAACATAATCTCTCGAGATGCAAAATGACCGCTCAATTTACCCCCCGCATACAGGTTTTTAGATATTATCCCGAGCGTATAAATATACGAAAGAAAATTAGAAGAAACGAGAAAACTTACTAATCCTCGGAGTTTTTAAGCCAACCTCCCGCCGCCTTGATGGCAGCGCAACGGTTGCTGCTCATCTACCTGGTTTCGCAGGTCATGCACGGGAGAAGGATTCTGCGAGCTCACCCGCCCATGAAGTCGTCCCATAGGACGGCCATCCGGTTCAGCTGGTTCGAGAACGCGCCTGAAAGGTAGAGCTCGTGGTCGCGGACACTCGAGTTGTACCTCTTCTCGATGATACCCACCCTCCTGAGTCTCCGCAGCATGTTGTGGTACTTGCTCTGGGTGAGCCCCGACTTCGCGCAGTAAGTCTCCCACTGGCTCACGCGGTATGGGGTTTCGCTCCGAGCCCACGTCTTCACGTAGGTGAGGAAGTCTTTCGCATGGGAGGCAAGCTCCGGCTCCTTCCAGAAGAGGCGGAGAAAGACGTCGTCGATTGACACCGGGTCTACGCCGCCGACTGAGAGCTTCGACTCCTTCTGCATGGATAACTCTTTGACGGTATTGCAAATAAAACACAATATCAGAGCCGTCTAGTAAGATATTCTACCTCACGCAAGAGGAACTTCACCGTAAAAGAAACCCGGTCCGCCACCCTATCAATCAAAAGCTCGCTTGAGAGCGTGCAGGCGAGTTTGCTTTTAGGATACCTGCGGAAGGAAAAAGAGGAGTCGTTGAGGAGGAACCGAAGAAGCCTAAGCCTTAAGAAGCCGGGTCTGAGCCGGTCAAGTACGCGCGGGGGAACACCGGAGTGGAAGAAGTTTTTTGTGAGGGATAACGTGCAGTAGAGCGCAGTCTTCGTGCGCTCCCGGATGGCGTCCTCCAGGATAATATCCCAGTCAAGACCTCTCTTCTCAAGGAGGAGGTGGATGTCGTAGAGCCACATGAGCTTCGGCCTGAATTCGTCTTCTGTGTAATGGAGGTGGTGAGTGTAGTGCACGCACAGGTAGGAGAGCAGGCGTTCATAAGACATCACCTTGACTGAGAGACCATCGATAGTGCGGAGTTCCGTGCCAGTCCAGACGTCTTCAGCATCCACTCCAAACCGCATCTTCTGCGTGAGCGCCCAGTGGAGTTCGACGGAGTGCCTGACCCTGCCGCTGCTTTCGTAGGGTATGTGGCTCCGGTGCTTTAAGGAGAATCCTTCATCGTATTCGGAGGGAACAGCATAGCCTAACTTCCCAAGTATCTCGCCGGCCTCCTCCACGTCCCTACGATGCACGAGCAAATCCAAGTCGACCATAGGCCGCAAACCCAAGTCGCCGTAAAACTCCTCCGCGAGAAGCGGGCCCTTAAACGAGATGACATCGACGTTTGCAGACTTGAATGCAGAAACCACCTCCTTGAGCCGGCTCCAAAGAAAGACGTTTCTCGCGAGATTCTTTCTGTAGGCGTCCTCAAGGTCCTTGACATAGAAGCCGGGGAGTCTGCTAATGTTCTTAGTCTTCGCGCGGAGGAGCGGCTTCAGGCCGTGGCGGGAGGCGACGTCTGAGACCTTCTGGTAGTCCACGCCGTCGGGTGCGCGAGCGGATTTAGCGTCTTCCCCGGACTTGAGCGCATTTAGTATGAAGGATTCTTCGGGAGTCAAAAAAATCACCTGTGGATTATAGTTGAGGGTAAAAGTTTTTAGAGTGTTTTACCCTCAAGTATATGTGAGGTCATAACTTTATCTGTCAAGAAAGTTATGACCGCAACTATATTTTTTACCTAAAAGACAATAAAGGAGTGAATATGATTCCTGAGAGCGTAACCTGGTCTTACGAGGACTATCGGATGCACGTTGCCGCCGCGAAGCTTCTGGATGAGATTAAGGAGGATGCCTTCGGCTTCATGCGGAATGCTTTGTCGGATAGAAAGATGATAAGCGAATACGACGTGCAACAGTTCATACTAAGGAAGTACGAGGAGAACCGTCTTGTCTCGAGCATACCCCCAATCGCCGCGGTTGGTGAAGGCACGAGAGAGCCCCACCACAAGCCAAGGAAGGACGCAAAAATAACGCCGGAGAACATCGTCTTGGTTGACGTGTTCGCGAAAATGGATGCGCCCTGCGGCGTGTACGCTGACATAACGTGGATGGCTTACACCGGAGGAGAAGTTCCAGCGGAATATCGGAAAATATTCGACGTCGTCGCTTGCGCCCGAGACGCGGTAGTGGAGCACTTGAGGAGCTCATTCCGTGAGGGTGTTGTAGTTAGGGGCTTCGAGCTGGACGACATCGCAAGAGACTACATAACGGAACGAGGATATGGGGAGCACTTCACCCATCGGACAGGGCACAGCCTCGGGAGGGAGCTTGTCGGCGGGGGCGTGCACCCGGACAACTATAAAACAAAGGATGCGCGGGATGTTGTTCCCGGCTGCGGCTTCACGGTGGAGCCCGGCATCTACCTCAAAGACTTCGGAGTGAGGTCGGAGATAAACGTGTACATAAACGAGGAAGGCCCTGAAGTGACAACAGCAATTCAAAAAGAGATAACCCGATTAATCTAGGAGAAAAATGCCTTCCGTCTACGTGTGCTCCGTCGGCAAATGCAGGGGAAACCTCCTGGACAGCCAACACTATAAGGAATTCTTCATCCAAAACGGCTGGAAGCTCACATCAAAAATCCAGGAAGCTGACATGATATTGTTGAACACATGCGCTTACAGCAGTAAAGTGGAGGACGTATGCATTCAGAAAATCGGGGAACTCGAGAAGAAGAGAAAACCAGATGCAAAACTCGTAATCTGCGGGTGCCTCCCCGACATAAATACACAACGCTTAAGGAAGGCATTCAAGGGCGATGTATTCACGCCGACGACAGAGCATAAGCTTGATGAGCTAATCAATGCGGAAAAAAAGATAGCCGAAATCGGGGAGCCGACCAACTTTGATTTGTGCGCAGAAGATTATCAACCCTACAAAGACGAGACTAAGGCATACGTTACCGGCAAGCTCAAGGGAGCGTATCGTCTTGCAAGACGCTTCAGAGTGAGAGCGCTCTATGATTACTGCATAAACTCCCTCAGGGATTACCGGGCCTATGAGGCCGCGTATAAGCTCCTCAACTATAATCTACGCTCAAACGAGTGTGTTGACCAGTATAGCGGATACATCATTCGGGTTGCAGATGGTTGTCTGGGCTCGTGCACGTACTGCAGCATCCGGAAGGCTAGGGGGAAACTTAAGAGCAGACCCCCTGAGGAGATAATTGACGCGCTCAGGGAGGGCGTCTCCAAGGGGGAAGAGAGGATAACCGTGTTCGGAGACGACATAGGGGCTTACGGACTCGACATAGGCCTCAATTTTCCCGATATCCTAAGACGTATGCTTGAGGTTGAAGGCGACTTCAGACTCCAACTGTACAACCTCAACCCAAACTGGCTCATAAAATACTTCCCAGAGCTTAAGGAACTCATGAGAAACAAAAAGATTGGCGTGGTGCACTGTCCCCTCCAGTCAGGAAGCGATAGGGTGCTCGAGCTTATGAAGCGGGAGCATACGAGCGCAGACATCGTCGAGTGTTTGAGCTGGATAAGGAGGGAGGCACCTCACGTCAAGCTCTCGACTTATGTGATGGTCGGCTTCCCCGGAGAGACTGAAAAAGACTTCGAGGATACGCTGAGGGTATTGGATGCTGTCAGGT
Organism: uncultured archaeon; assembly: GCA_964548095.1. Taxonomy (GTDB): domain Archaea; phylum Altiarchaeota; class Altiarchaeia; order IMC4; family SCGC-AAA252-I15; genus SCGC-AAA252-I15. The sequence goes on along the minus strand of CAZJQY010000019.1, from coordinate 5,756 downwards.
TTGATGACATCGTCCGCGTAGTACAATACACCGACAGGCCCGGGACTCTATCCTCTGAGATTCGAGACAAGGTGCCTGAAGACGTGATGGCTGAGAGACAGAGGAGGGCGTATTGGAAGCTCATCAAGAACACGCTTGGAGCCTAGCCCTCTCAAAAAACGAGGTAGTCTGCATTAGAGTCGCCAAAGGTGAGATGCCAGCCACCCAAGTCCGCCAGCACAGATTGCCCTGGCATTTTTGCGCTGGTGCGGCCTATGAAAAACAAGCCGCCTTTTTTGAGTTCGAAACCCCTCCTCCCGAGCAAGTTCGCCGTATTTCCTCCGACGGAAATCGACTCCACGAACTCCAATTTTTGCCCAACAAAAAAGTTGATGGCCTCGTTTAATAGCGCGCCAAACACCGAATCATTTTCCTGACCCACCAGGAAGTCGACTATCCTCCCAGCCTTCTTTTCGACGCTCACCACCATGAAACCTTTGAGCTCTCCTCCGATTTCCGCCTTCAGTATCCTGTAGCTCTTTACAGGACAACTGACGTACCTCCAGTTGAGGTATGCGCTGCCTCTTACCGCGGAAATCCTGAGGTGTTTTGATACGCGAGACCAGAGGGTGTCGAATTCCTTATCAAATGATTGTATCTCCGAGACGTCAGTGTTGGCGGAGATTCCAGCGTTGCTGCCGAACTTTTTTCCGGAATTCGGGGGTATTGAAAAAAGCCCGAGAAAGCTACGCCTTAGTGGGAGGCGTCGAGGATGAACTAATCCGACGTCAAACCACCCGGCCTTTAAGGCTAGATTGCACGACAGCGCGGATGCGGGAAACATGAAAACCGTATCCCACCTGCCTTTGAGTTCGAGAAGCAATGCCCTGCCAACGCCCCTATTACGGTAATCGGGGTGAACCATGAAATGATTCACCCAACCAGCTTCAGATACGCTATCGTCCACCTTGAGCTTCATTGGCGTGACGAATAATGTCCCGATGAGTTCACTCCCGCTCAATGCGACGAGCAGAGGCTCTTTTTTCCCGGCAAAGGGGTTCTCCTTGAACTCCCAACGCCATCTCTTCTCGAACGCCTCGGCTGACGCATCGCCATAGACTGCTCGAGAGAGGTCTGACACGTCATCCACGTCAGCCTCAGAGAACTGCCGCACCTCGAAATCCATGATAAGGTTATTATTATCGCCCAGTAGCATAAAGACTTAATAAGAACAGCTGCTAAGAGATATCCTGATGAGGAAGGCGTACGTCAAATCAATAAGCATCTGCAGGGAACACCTCCTGGAGAGCCAGTGGTTCAAGGATTTCTTCGTCCAGAACGGGTGGGAGCTCACAGAGGATTTGACTTCGGCGGATTTCATCCTCCTGAACACATGCGCCTTTGATAACCTGAATGAGGAGAACTGCATCAGGAAAATCGAGGAAATCAAAAAAAACAAAAAAACTGATGCCATGCTGGTGGTATGCGGTTGCCTCCCTGACATAAACATTGAACGCCTGAGAGAGGTCTTTGACGGCCCTATTTTCGGCCCGAAAGACATTCACAGACTAGACGAGCTGGTTAACTCGAAAAAGAGCATTACAGAAGTTGTCTTTCCGAATACGTTAGGGTGTGTTGAGGATTTTTCGAATGCGCGCCAGCCAGTAAAACCATCTATGAAAAATGTTAGGAGGATGGCATCCCTGTTAATCAGGCGAGAGTATCTTAGCCTGTACTATCTCCTATTTGACCTCCTCTACGGCTGCATGGACTACATAAAATTCGGCGAGTACGTGATTAAGATAGAGGAAGGCTGCTTGGGGGACTGCAGTTACTGCGTAATCAAGAGGGCCCGCGGAAACTTGAGGAGCAGGCCGGCAGCAGATATCCGAAAGGAGCTTGAGTCGGGGGTGGAAAAAGGCTTCAAACGGATTGGTTTATTCGGCAATGACCTTGGGGCGTACGGGTTGGATGCCGGCTCCAACCTGTGCACGCTTCTTGAGCAGCTTCGTGAAGTTGAGGGGGACTTCGAGCTTATGCTCTATGACTTGAACCCCAGATGGTTCAACCTTTATTTCACGCGACTTCGGGAGATTATTCGGTTGAGGAAGGTTGCGGCGATACACCTTCCCGTACAGTCGGGAAGCGATGCCGTCCTCGAGAGGATGAAAAGAGGCTACAAGGCCTCCGAACTGAAGAAGAACATTCTTGATTTGAGAAAGGACGTCCCCGACGTCAGTTTGACTGCGACGTTCATGGTGGGTTTCCCGGGAGAAACCGACGAGGAATTCAAAGAGACCCTAGACTTCGTCTCTGAAGTAAACTTCAACGATTTCGTCCTCCCGATAACCTACAGCAGTCGACCCGGCACGCCCGCCTCGGAAATGCCAGAACAGCTGCCGGAACACGTTAAGAAGGAGCGGCAGAACACACTCTCAAAGAAGCTCGTACTCCAGTTATTCAAAAACAAACTCTAGTTTACGTGCGCAGGCTTTCCTCGTAAACTCCCGCAACCTTTTCCTTGAACACGGGCACGCTGAATTTCTCTTCGGCTTTCCGTCTCCCTGCTCTCCCCATCCTCTTCCGCAGGGATGCGTCCTCGATGAGTTCGACCAGTTTTTCTTCCAACACCCTCACGTCCCCATACGGCGTCAGATACCCTGTTTTCCCGTCCTCGACAATCTCAGGCATCGCGTACACGCCCGAGGTCACGACCGGGAGACCACACGCCATAGCCTCAAGGACAGAGTAACCGAAAGTCTCGAACCGCGTCGGCAAAACAAAGACGTCTGACTCAAGGTAAACCCTCGGGAAAACCTGCTCATAAGGAAGGCTATAATAAACCCTCAAGTCTTCGCCCGGCTCAACAACGCTAAAAGTTTTCTCAGTGACGACGGAAAGCTCTACGTCATATTTTTTCCTGAGTTCAGCGAAAACTTCGGCGAGGAGCAGGAGCCCCTTCCTAATCCAGTCCCCCCCAACAAACAAAAGCCTTACCCGCTCAACCTCTTTTTTCCCTCCCGGTTCCGGCAACTCAACCGACGGATAGAGGACGCAGGATTTGTCCTTTATCTCCGGGAAAACCTTGAGGCTTTCGGTGAGCGCCCTGTTCGACCAGAAAAGAATTTTCTTGAGGTTCTTCTTCAATAAGATGTGCTTTAGTATGGTTCTCTGGTATAATCTCGCTGAAAAAGTATTCATGTTAACATCCCGTTGGGGGCTATGCTCTGGGTGATTTGTCAGGATGTAGTCTCCTTCGATAGAGCTGACGTAGGGTTGGTTTGATAGGAGGAGTCCCTGATTGTAGAATATTAAGTCTATTCCGTCTTCCGGGATTTTGATTTTTTTGAGTTCTTTCGTATGCCATTTTAGGATTCTGTTTATTTTTTCCAGGTGCGAGTAGTAGCGTATTTCGTGTGCGTTCGCTGTTTTTTGTTTTTTCAGGAATTGGTAGTATTTTGAGTTGTGCAATTCGAGTTTTTCCTTTGGGATAACGTAGTCTACTCCGTTGGGGGGGTTTTCCAGGAGATTCCGCACGTATTGGGTGCCCCCGCGAGGCTTTGTTCTTTCGCCAAAGTATCCTCCGACAAGACATTTCATATTTTCAATAGCCTCGTTCGTACTTTAACGCATTTTCCCGCATTACGCTTTACCTCACTTCATCATGTTTTTGAATACCCTGAGATATTTTTGTGCGCAGGTTCTCGGATTAAATTTCTTTTTCACGTGATTTAATCCGTTTTCGCCCATTTTACGTCTTAAATCTGGGTTCTTCAGGAGGTGGATTATGTTTTCCGCGAATTGCTCTGGGTCCTCTGGGTCGGATAGGAACCCTGTTTTTCCATTGATTACGGCTTCGGGGATGCCTCCAACATTGCTTGCTATGATAGGGGTGCGGGAGGAGTGGAATTCCAAGGCGACGTTAGAGAGGCCCTCAGTTCGTGAGGGTATGAAACCTACTTTGGCTTCACGCATATACTCCAAGACGCCTTCACGGCTTTTTGAGCCAAGGAACACTATGTTTCTTCTTTTCTGGAACTCTTTCCGCCAGTACCTGTCGGTATCCATACCTAGCCAAAGCCCTGAAGAACCAACGACATAAAACGGAGTTGTTATACCCCTGTTCTCCAGAATCCTTGCCGTTTCCAACAGAGTATCCAACCCCTTGCCGACAGACAATGCCCCCACGAAGAGTATGCAGTCCGTTCTAGTATTCTGTTTCAAGTCTCTGATTGATATGGGATTGTAGATAACATCAACCTGTTTTCCAGGAAACTTTCTCTGAGAAAAATCCTTCACATACTGAGAACACGCAACGATGTGGTCTATCCCCTTAAAGTTTTTCCCAGACCAGCGTTGAATGTCCGGCAAGTGCTCTCCTATGAATTCTTTTTCCCTTCGAGTGTAGACCAAATCCCCGGTCAGCCTCCCTTTGATGGAACTCCAGAAGAGGGGGAGCGTATCCCCGCGCAGATTCAAGAGGATTTTCCAGGGCTTCTCATCGAAGAAGTAGAAGTAGGTGTGCCCCACACAATGGAGGATGTCGCATTTTGGAAGAGTCTTCATGCTTTTTCTTATGTACTCAAGTTCAGTCGCACACTTTATGCCATACAGGGGTATGCTCGGCGTGATATGCTCGTTCCCCCGCCCCCGAGCGTATACCGACACGTCAGCCTTCCCGTCAAGTAGTCGCGCTATTTCGATAGAAGACCTCGCAAGCCCTGCCATGGGTTTTTCAATGGAAATCTCAGGACTGTATTTAAGCCAGATGACGACTTTCATTTCTTCATGAGTCTAGAGTATAATCTAAGGTATTGGGACCTTATTTTTTTTCCGTTAAATTTTTTTTCAACGAGCCGTCTTCCTGCATGACCCATCTTCCTCGCCAGAACGGGATTTTCAAGTAGGAGTATTATTTTCTCTGCGAATTGGGCTGCGTCAGGTGGGACGAGAAAACCGCTAACTCCACCGTCCACTGCCTCAGGCAGTCCGCCCACATAGCTTGCTACGACGGGGGTGTGGGAGGACTGGAATTCCAAGGCGACGTTAGGGAGGCCTTCAGTTCGCGAGGGTATGAAACCCACTCTTGCTTTACGCATATACGCTAAGACTTCTTCACGATCCTTGGAACCAAGAAAGACGATGTTTCTTCTTTCCCGGAACTTTTTCTTCCATTGCTCGTCCGCATTAAAATTCCAGAGCCTCGTCGAGCCGATGACATAGATTGGTGTCCGGATATTCTTTTCTTCGAGTATCCTGGCGGTTTCAAGCAGGATGTCTACTCCTTTCATATGATGCAGGGCCCCTGCAAAGAGTATGTAATCCTCCCTGCCATCCCCCTTTTGTTCATTCACTGTTATTGGATTGTATATAACTTCAAGGGATTTTCCCGGGAATTTTTTTCCATAAAATCTTGAGATATACTCAGAGCACGCTACAATGCCGTCTATCCCCTTAAAGCCCACCCCACCCCACCGCCGTATGTTCACCAAACGCTCCTGAATGAACTCTCTTTCTTTGAGGGTGTAAGGCAATCCCTCTTTTGAACGTCTTCTGAGGGTACCCCAAAAAAGAGGTAACGTGTCCCCGTGAAGATGCAGGAGAGTCTTTCCTCGTTTCTCATCAAACAGGTAGAAGTAAGTATGCTCCATGCAGTGGAGGATGTCCGACTGCGGCAGGACTGCCATGCTTTCTTTGATGTAGTCGAGTTCTGTCGAACACCGTATGCCATAAAAAGGGATGTTAGGTGCGACATAACTTTTTCCCCTCCCGCGAGC
>CAZJQY010000018.1:0-9822 GCA_964548095.1 uncultured archaeon | reverse complement strand
ACTGTACACGAAAGAGAGTCGCTATGCAGTGGGATAAAGAATGTATTTACTATAGACAAGATATTCACAAAAGGCATAAAGCAGTACAAAGAACTAAAAAGTCTTGGCTTGTTGATATTACTACTTACGATACTGTTCACAATAACAGACGGCTTTATATGGACACTAGAGCCACTTTACTACCAAGATTTAAACTTAAGCTCAACCATGGGCAGCTTAATCCTAGCAATGTTTATCCTTCCGTTAATATTTTTTGGGCTGCCTGCCGGTTATCTGGCAGATAAATATGGCAAGACAAAGGCACTCGCTTTCGGATTAATTCTCAGCGGAATATCACTCATCTCCTTTGGATTCTCCAACACCACCCCAGGTCTGTTGATATCCGCATGTCTTACTAGCGTCGGCCTAGCGTTTGCATGGGCATCAGTAAGCGGCCTGATTACTGACATATCCGTCAACAAGAGCAGGGGAAGTATAACTGGTGTGTGGAATATGTCCATGGATATTGGATACGTAATAGGGCCATTCCTCGGAGGAATGCTCGCAGGCTACTTTAACAACATAGGCAACGCCTTTTCTGCTCTAGGACTATTACTACTCCTCTCCATAACGTTCATCCTATACAAGTCTAAAAATTAGGACTTTTCCACCAGTCTATTGACTGGTGGCAAAGTCTGCTGTCAAGAACTATTTCAATACACTATCATGCCACCGGTCTTTGACCGGTGGTTCTTGACACTAGGATTATTTCAGTTATTGCCCAGACAGGCGAACAGAGAACGACAGAAAGACTTCGTTTCAAATGAATGTGTCTATCGATTTGAAACGGAAGTTATTTGAATCAGGCCTTATGCGAGAAGGATGTTTAGCCGCCAGATATTTATAGATAGAAACGAATACTCCTATGGCAGGATGGAACCCAAGAAATCCCGGCTCGTTGACGTCTCAAAGCTTTCAGGCCGATTCAGCGTGAACCCTGACGTCAAGACCTTCTTCATCCGGGCCGACTGCGACAAATGCTTCAAGTGGGAGTGCGTTGCCTCCTACGGCCAAGACGTGAAAGAAAGGGACTTTACCGTAGACTACTACGAGTGCCTGTCCTGCGACAAAATCATATGCGACGTCTGCGCGAAAGAGCACGCAACCCCCGGCAGGGAGATGGTCTGCCCCTTCTGCGGCAAGAAAAAACTTCACCGGCTCACCCCAGCAAAAATCCTCGAATGCCACACGTGCATAACAACATCAGAGCTATCCTGTCCAGTCTGCGACTACCTCGACTAGCTGGTGAGACGCTGCTGCGCCCCGATGATTGATTCAAACGTCAGGTACTCTGTGCTCTTCCTTATGGTATAATCTTCAGCGACAATCATCTCGCAGATGTCGTAGAAGCGCGGCTTCTCCCTGTCGAATTTCACGGCAAGGTAGGCTTTCGCCCCCGAGAGGAAGGCGAACTTCTTGAGGCCGCAGACGGCCTCCTTCAGGTGCAGCTTCTCCTTGGACGTCGTCTTGCACTCGACGATGATAACATTTCCGTCTCTTATGGCAATCACGTCCGGGACAGGGTGTTTGGTGGTGCCCGAGCCGGCAGCCCGTATCGCAGCCCACCCATGCTCCCAGAACAAGTCGACGAGCGCGCGCTCGAAATTCGCGCCCTTCTTGTAGATATACCCCCCTCCCATGTTTTTTTAATATACGCTCCAAGGTTAATAACTACCTGCTATGGTCAAAATCGTGGTCGGAGTCTGCGGAAGTGTTGCGGCCGTGCGCGTCCCGGAGATGGTGCGGGAGCTCAAGCGAAGGGGCATTGATGTTGAGTGCGTCATGAGCGCGAGCGCCCGAAACATCATCCACCCAAACGTCCTGGAGTGGGCGTCCGAACGCAAAGTCACAACCGAGCTTACGGGCGCGGTCGAGCACGTCCGGCTTCTGGGTGTTGCCGGTGAGGCGAAGCTCCTGCTAGTATGCCCCGCCACGTCTAACACGATAGGAAAGATTGCGTGCGGCATCGACGACACCCCAGTCACCACGTGCGCGGCGACGGCGCTCGGCTCAGGCATCCCGGTCGTGATTGTTCCCGCCATGCACGTCTCCATGTACTACAATCCAATCGTCGTCGAGAACATCAAGAAGCTGAAGAAGCAGGGAATCATCTTCATCGACCCCGAAATCGACGAGAACAAGGCGAAGCTTCCAGAGCAGGAAGCCATCATCGAAAAGATTCTGGAGGTATTGGGGTGAACAAGGCCATCCTCTTCCTATCATTCGCCGTCACCGTCGCCGGCCTCTACTTCATCGTCTTCAAGGGGTCTGAAGTCATCTCCTACGAAGGCGACGTGAAGCCCACGTCGAACACGACGTCCCTCACCAAAAATGTCGTTTCGTTCAAGGTCTCAAGCAGCGCGGGAAGAGACCTCTATATCCAGGAAATTGAAGTGGACTGCTTTATCATGCCTCCAGCGGTTGCGTTGCGCAAGTCCAACGAGTACACGCTGACTGGCGACTGCTTGGGGCCGTCGGTTTCGGACGGAACCGTCGACTTGATCGTGACCTACAAGACCAAAGGCGACCCAAAGCTCAAGCAGCAGGCGTTAAAGATTTACTTGAAATGACCGCTGACGCCAACCTTACGCCAAGTCAGGGCAGCGACGTTGTCTCGTTCGTCCGCAAGGTTATTGAACTGCATTTTAAGGGCCGCCGCGCCGACGAGCCGGAAAGCCTCGACGCCGTCTTAAAGGAGAACCGCGGAGTCTTCGTGACGTTGGACACCTACCCGAAGCGGGAGCTTCGCGGGTGCATCGGCTTCCCGGAGCCGGTGATGCCGTTCGGGAAGGCCCTGCGTGAGGCAGCGCTTTCCGCAGCCTTCGAAGACCCAAGGTTCCCAAGCGTGCGAGAGAGCGAGTTGGGTGCCATCGTCGTCGAGGTGTCGGCGCTCACCCCGCCCGAGAAAATCAAGGTCCAAAGAGCGCTCGACTACCCGAAGGAGATTGTGGTCGGCCGCGACGGCCTCATCATACGGCGAGGCTGGGCTTCGGGGCTTCTTCTGCCGCAGGTTGCCGTCGAGCAGGGGTGGGACACAGAAGAATTCCTCGCAAACACCTGCATGAAGGCCGGGCTTGCGCCGGACGCATGGCTTGCGGAGGGCGCAAAAATCTATGCGTTCAGCGCCCAAATATTCTCGGAGGAGACGCCGGGAGGAAGCATAGTGGAGAAGAAACTCTCAACGGAATAGCTAGACGCGAAAGCTTACTTTAACCTTGCTCCCATCATCTAAGCCAAGTTTCTCCCGAAGGCTCACCTCGCTTATGAACTCAGCCTCCTCACGGTGGTGAGTCCGCTCGGGCAGCACGAAAAGGCAGTCAACATCTTTCCCGCGGTGTCGTAGGGTAACGGGTGCAAGCCGGATAACACCATAGCTTCTGCCCTCTCTCACAAAACCCGGAACCTCGATGCTGGTGTAGCGCAGAAGCTCCTGCGGCCTCTTGTCGAGCCGGACGTTTAAGGTTCCCGGGTATGGGGTGAAGCCAAGCCTCTTGCGCAGGGCGTTCTGGTAAGCCTGCACGTAGTATGCGCCTTCCCCAAGCCCCTTGGAGACCGCACCTTCCAGGGTAATGCTCTCTTCCCCCGCAAAGAGGTTATCCAAGTTTCGCCTCATCTCCTCGAGGGCGGAAACACCACGCTTCGCCAATCCGATTTTGTGGCCCCGCCCAGACACAGTCTTCTCGATGAAGCCTTCTTCGGCGAGGACGGCAAGAATCCGCGACGCCGACTGCTGGGAGAGCCCAATCAGCTCTCCGAACCGTTTCGTGGAGATGGTGACGGTCGAAGACGGGTTCGGCAAAAGCGTGCTCAGCCTGTACAATACAGAAAGTGAATCCATCATTATCTCATGCGAAAAGGAAAAAATAACCGGGATAGACTCAAATCTCTATCCCAAGCTCGCGCGCGATTTCCTCGTAGCGGTTTCTGATGGTTACTTCGGTGACGCCCGCAAGTCGTCCGGCAATCCCCTTCTGCGTCTGCTTGTCTTTGGTGAGCTTTCCTGCCAGGTAGATGGCCGCAGCCGCAACTCCCGTGGGCCCCCGCCCAGAAGTGACGCCCTTCTCCCGGGCCTTCTGGAGGATCTCGATGGCCTTCGCCTCAGTCTCCCCAGAGAGCCCGAGCTCTGAGGCAAACCTCGGCACATAGTCCATGGGCGTTGCGACGGGCATGCGGATTGAGAGCCTGCGGCACGCGAACCGGTAGCTTCGGCCGATGTCCTTCTTCTTGACGCCGGATGCTTCGGCAAGCTCCTCGAGGGTTTTTGGAAGCTGGTGCTTCCGAGAAACCATGTAGATGATGGCTGCGACGACGGACTCAATCGAGCGTCCTCGCACGAGCCCCTTCGTCACCGCTTTGCGGTACCACATCGCGCACTCCTCCTTGATGTTGTTGGGGATGTTCAAGTACGCGCACATGCGGTCGAGCTCTGGAAGCGCGATTGAGAGGTTGCGCTGGACTGAATCGCTCATCCGGCTTCTTCGCTGCCACTTCCTTAGGCGGTAGAGCTGGGCTTTTCGTTCGGGCTGTATCGCACCCCCGCGTATGTCTCTGTCGTATCTGTCTATCTCCGTCGTAAGCCCCTTGTTGAGTTTCGCGTATTTGACGGGACCCCCAGTCCTCGCACGCTTGCTCTTCTGCTCTTCGTCGAAGGCGCGCCATTCGGGGCCGAAGTCGAACATGGCGTCCTCGATGACGAGGCCGCAATTCTTGCAGACGATTTCCCCGTGCTTGTAGTCGGTGATGACGTTGTTGCTCTTGCATTCCGGGCAACTGAGCTCCCGTTTTTTCTCGATGCTTTCTCCAGCCATTTTATCCTCCGAACGAAACTTTCTTTCCTACGAGCGTATCCCGCTCTTTGACGTTGTTGCTCACTCTGATGATGCAGTAGGGTTTCTTGATGTTTCCGATAATGTCTGTTACTCTCCCCACGTCGTTGTTGTTGTAGAATACCTTCGCACCAGACTTCGGCAATTTTGCGGGGTCAATTTCCGCAACGAGCGTATCACCGACGAAAGAGATTACGTTACCGTATAACAAAGCAGACACCTGCGCGCAAACGAGTAAACGATAGGGAAAGATGCCTTTAAAAGCTTTTCGGTTCGCTATGCTGCGGGCTCGTTTTTCACGGAAAAAGCGGTATTTGCTGTGTTCGTGCATCAAAACACAGCGGGCATGCGTTTTTCCCGTCATGCTGTCTCCCGTATTTAAATTTTGCATACCATAGGTTCGTTGACATGCGACGGGGTAAGTTCGGGAAGTATGGGGGAAAGTTCGCGCCTGAAGTCCTCATGCACGCGATTGCGGAGCTTGAGGAGGCATGCGATGACGCATTGGGCGACAAAACATTCCTCAAGGAGTTCGACTACCTATGCCGCGAGTACGCTGGGCGGCCCACACCACTCTATCTTACCAAACGCCTCTCAGAGGCGGTCGGCGCCAAAGTCTATTTGAAGCGCGAGGACCTCGTCCACGGCGGAGCCCACAAGCTCAACAACACCCTAGGGCAGGCTCTGCTTGCAAAACGGATGGGCAAGAAAAGAATCATCGCCGAGACGGGAGCCGGCCAGCACGGCGTTGCGACCGCAACCGTCGGGGCCTTGCTCGGCATCCCTGTCGACGTCTATATGGGCGAGGAAGACGTCGAGCGCCAGAAGATGAACGTCTTTCGGATGCGGCTTCTGGGCGCAAACGTCATCCCCGTCTCCTCAGGATCCCGGACGCTCAAGGACGCCATCAACGAGGCGATTCGTGACTGGATTACCAACGTCAAGTCGACGTACTACCTCTTCGGCACCGCAGCTGGCATGCACCCGTATCCGACGATGGTCAGGCGGTTCCAGAGCGTCATCGGGCGGGAGGCGAGAAGGCAGATTCTTGCGAAAGAAGGCCGCCTCCCAGACTACGTGGTCGCCTGCGTTGGCGGCGGAAGCAATGCGTTGGGAATATTCTCAGCCTTCATAAATGACGAAGACGTCGCCTTGGTCGCGGTCGAGGCCGCGGGCAAAGGCATCGCATCAGGCGAGCACGGCGCCTCCCTTGCGGCGGGCAGCGACGGCGTCTTCCACGGCATGATGACGAAGATACTGCAAGACCGCTTCGGGCAAATCAAGACATCCTACAGCATCGCCGCGGGCCTCGACTACCCCGGCGTTGGGCCCGAGCTCGCACACCTTGCGGCATCAGGCAGGCTCACGCTTGCGTCCGCAACCGACAAGGAGGCGGTCGAAGCCTTCACACGCCTATCCCAGCTTGAGGGCATCATCCCGGCGCTCGAGTCCTCTCACGCGCTCGCCTACCTCCTCAAGCGCAGGAAGGCATTTAAGAGCGATGATATAATAGTATTAAACCTTTCCGGGAGGGGGGACAAGGACATCTACACGGTCGCGGATTATGTGGGATTGAAGGTTTGAGGAGGTCTACAAGATGGAGCTTTTGAGGGAATTGTGTCTTGCGTCGGGCGTTTCAGGTTTTGAGGAGGAAGTCAAGCGTATCATGCAGCGGGAACTCAAGAAATCATGCAGCGAGGTCAAGGAGGACCGCTTCGGCAACGTCATCGGCAGGAAAGGCAGCGGCAAAACGAAGATTATGCTCGCAGCCCACATGGACGAAGTTGGGCTCATGGTAAAGCACGTCGGGAAGGAAGGCTTCTTAAACTTCGTGAAAGTCGGCGGCATCGACGACCGCATCCTCCTGCACCAGCGTGTGATTGTGCAGTCGAAGAAGGGTTCCTTCCCCGGCATCATAGGGCTCAAGCCCCCGCACCTCCAGAAGGATGAGGAGCGCAAGAAGGTCGTCAAGCACGACGAGATGTTCATCGACATCGGCGCGAAGAACAGGAAGGAGGCCGAGAAGCTTGTGTCTGTCGGGGACCCAGTACTCTTTGAGTCCTCCTTTGGCAGCCTCTCCAAAGACTTGTATTACGGGAAGGCAATCGACGACCGCATCGGATGCTACATACTCCTAAAAATCATGGAGAAAATCCCCAAAAACATCGACGCTGAAATCTACGCCGTCGGAACCACCCAAGAGGAGGTGGGGCTCAAGGGCGCCCGGGTGGCAGCCTACAGCATCAACCCCGAATACGCAATAGCCCTCGACACGACCATCTCAGGGGACACCCCAGGCATCAAAGAGACGGAATCCGACTTAAAGCTCGGCAAGGGACCTTCCATCACCATCATGGAGGCAGCCGGCAGGGGCGTTGTCTCCCACCCCCTTGTGCGGGATGCCCTGATTGCAGCAGCGAAAAAGCGGAAAATCCCCTACCAAATTGACGTTCTAGAGGGCGGGATGACAGATGCCGCCATCATATACCTCACGCGCGAAGGCATCCCCTGCGGTGTCGTCTCGTGTGCGACCCGCTACATCCACGGCCCGACCGCAGTCTTCGACATGCGGGACGTAAACAACGCCGTAAAGCTCGTCTTAAGCGCCGTAAAAGAATTAAGGTAAACCACATGCGCCTGCTGAAGGAGGCATTATCGTACGCCTCAACGCTTGCCATCGGCGGCCTCGCATACGTCGGCTTAAACTGGATACCAATCGTCGGACCGCTTGCCGTCGGCATACTCATCGGATTCCTGAGACGCCGGGGGCCTTCCGACGGATTCCGCACCGGAGTCGCCTGCGGGGTGCTTGGCTTCCTCGGCGTCATCTACCTGCTTGCGGCAACCGGCGCAGCCTCCCTTCGCGGCATCGCAACCATCCCCTCCTTCCTCATCCTCTGGATCCTGCTTTTGTGGAACCTTGCCGGCATATTCTTCACGGGAGTTGGCGCAGCCTTAGCCTCGATGTTCTACCACGCACAAGACTTCTTTGAGCACAGAATCGGATACACGGAAAAAACCGAGACGATCGGAGGCGCCACCTCATACGTTCTCTGCGGCAACTGCGGCGTGGGCATACGAGAAGATTCGCCCGTCTGCCCATCCTGCGGTCTGCCGGTTAGATGACCTTTCGCCTCTTAAATTTTATCGTCGTCTTGATGACATGGTACAACATGACGACGATTAGCGCAACGCTGGCGTAGATAATGTACTCCCGTCCCAACCATTCCTCCTGTTTCAATGGGATGGTCGTCGTGAATGCAAGCGTTGCTGTGGGGATGGTCGTCTTCGACACGGTCGTCGTCTTCAAGACCTCATCGATTGATGCGATAATCGCCTGAGCCTTCTTAACCCCCAGCGTATTGTTCAAGGCGACGTAGCGGGTGTAAGCCTCACGGGCCTTATCTAATGCATCCTCGAACGACCCGGCAACGTAGCGCGTCTCCGCCTCGGCAAGCAGGGTGTCCGCCCTCCTGCGGGACTCGACCTTGGCAATCAAATCCTCTGCCTCCCGCACGCCATAGCTGTTGTCTAGCTCGATGAAAATCGCCTGCGCCCTCTGAGCGTAAGCAGACGCATTCTCAAGCTGCTGGACTGCGTAGTACTGCTGCGAGAGGTTCAGAAACCTGAAGGCCTCCTTTATCTTACCCTCAAACGCAAGGTTTCTCCTATACACGTCAAGCAGTCCGTTGAGGTTCTCAACGTCCTGATTCCGTTCTAGCTCGCTGTAGAGCTGAATGGAGGCTTCAAGCTCGTGAACTGCCTTCTGGATTTCACCAACCCGATAATATTCAAGCGCGTTAGTGTAGTGTCTGACTGCGCGCTCCTGCTTAACGCTTGATGCCGTGAGCTTGAGCAGCATCACCCTGTCGTTTAAGCCTACTGCCACCTCCAAGACCATGTCCCCGTCCGCGTCGAATACGTCAACCGAGCTTACTCTGCCGTCAAACTCGAACGCGGATTTCAGGTTGCCTTTCTCGTCGAGGATGTTGAGTGTCGAACCCGAGCCTAAGATGACGTCGTATGCCCCGTCTCCCTCAAGGTCTCTTACTTCGATGTTGGACGTGAGGTCCTCAACCTTCCTCGTCCACAGCAAACCGCCGCTTCGATTAAGCGCGTAGACGGCAAACCGCGTACCCCCGACGAGCTCTGGGACGCCGTCTCCGTCCAAGTCAGCGGCCGACACCCTTATGACCCTGCTGTCTGTGGGATAAAGCCACGCCCGCGTCCTGTTGTCGACCAACGCGATGCCCTCAAACGTTCCCGCAACAAGCTCCCTCTCGGAGTCGTTGTCAACGCCCACACTGTGGACGTCCCACACGCTACTCCCCAAATCAATCTTCTCGACCACCTCCCCCCCCGCAGAATACACGTAGACGTTGAAGTCGTTCGCCGACGCGATGACATAGATGCTCCCGTTCCCGTAGAGTTCCGCAAGCTCGGCGGAAGTCGTCAGGTCGCTTCTATCATAAACCCAATGCTCCTGGATGCGGACGACTCCGATGTTCTTCTCAGGCTCCCGCTCGGCAAGATACAGGGGATGATAGTTCACGGAAGGCGCGACCGCCTCACCCCCGACAATCAAGTCAACGTAAGCATCACCGTCGAAGTTCACGACCCGCACCAGCCTCGTCTGCTCGCTCGGGTACGCGTTAAAGCTGAAACGCGGGATAGCGTCCTCCCACAAAAACGACCCATTACTGCCAAAACACGAAAGCAGACTCTCCTTCGTCGAATACGACGTCACATAAATCTCCGACACCCCATCCCCGCTAAAATCAAAAACCCGCAATTCATCAGCACCCTTCACCAAAGACCGCTCCCACACGACCTCAAAAGGCTCCTCCCCGGCGAAGGCCGCACACGAGAAGGCAACCAACAACAGGAGAACCAGCAGCTTCTTCATGGTATAAGAAATTAAACCGAGGAATTTAAATGACGCAAACCCTTTTTCTTT
>CAZJQY010000017.1:6308-9990 GCA_964548095.1 uncultured archaeon | reverse complement strand
GCGCTATCTTTCGGAGACTATCCCCCTCTCGCAGGCGAATCTTGCCGAGCCTTCTGCTGTCCCTCAGGAGTCGATTCTCAGGGAAGTCTCAACCCCCGTCGACCTCCCGAAGATGGGGTACCTGCGGGTGCGGGGCGACACGCTTTCCGCGATGTATCTTTTGAGCGCAGACGACGAGAGAAAGCACATCTCCGAGGGAGATGCCTTCTGCAAGTTCCGTTGGGACGCAACCCAGTCCCTCCTGCGCCTCGGCTGGACCCGGTTCAAGCACGTCATCGACGCCGACCCGCAGGCGGTCTACCGCCACATCAGGGGTTTGGGCGACCCATGGGAGCGCGTCCAAGTGCTCATCGAGCCCGGCAGAAAATAATCCGGCCCCCATTCTTTAATCTGCCGGAATAATATCTACCATGTGGACGGAAGTCGCAGACGCCCTCTGGTTCATCCTCCCTGCATACGTCGCAAACTCGGCGGCTGTTGACGTCGCCGGCATATCCTTCCTCAAGAAATACTCTGCCCCCGTCGATGGCGGGAGAACCCTCTGCGGGAGACGCATCCTAGGTGACGGCAAAACCTGGAGAGGCCTCTTCGGCGGCATATTCTTCGGAACCCTCGCCGGATTCTTCCAGTCCCAGATTGCGCCATCTCTTACCTTCGCTCTCCCAGCGATGACAGTCTCCCTCGCATTCCTCCTTGCCTTCGGCGCCATGGCCGGCGACATGGTCGAAAGCTTCATCAAACGCCAATGCGGGCTCGCACGCGGTGCCTCGGCCCCCCTGCTCGACCAGCTCGACTACATCGTCGGCGCCTTCATATTCGCGTCCCTTGCAACGCCATTCGCGCTCAAACGCTTCGCAACCGTCGCACTCATCACCGTCCCCCTACACTTCCTCGCCAACTTCGTGGCATACAAGCTAAAACTCAAGGACGTGTGGTGGTAAACAGTGGAGAAGGCTGATGCTGTAGTCGTTGGCGGCGGAATCTCCGGACTCCTCTCGGCGCTCGCCCTAGGAAAAGAGGGGAAAGACGTCATCCTAATCGAGCGGGACGAATCCTTAGGCGGAAACGCACGCTCGTACTTGATCGGCGACTTCCAAGTCGACACAGGCCCCCACGCCATCACCTACATCCACGACGGACCCCTCGCCCGCCTAATGAAGGTGTACTTTGACGTCGTGCCGGCGTTCCTCCCCTACGGCACCTACTTTGTCCGCGACCGCCACCGGCTTCACCCGTTCCCATGGACCCTTAAGGATTGGGTGACCTTCAGCATCCTCCCGCGCCGCGACCGCCTAGAGCTAGTCCACCTCATCGCCTCAACCATCGCATCATCCCCCTTGAAGAAAGCAGGCTTAAACACAACAGTCGCCGACTTCCTCGGAAAGCGCAGCTTCTCAGACAAGACGTGGCGGTTCATCGACGCCCTCTGCTACTTCATGAGCGGCAAGTCAATGCGCGAGGCCCCCGCATGGCGCATGCTCAAGGGGGCTCGCTACCTCGAGGAGAAAGAAGAGACTAACCTTAGGAGGCGGATGAGAAACGTCTTCAAGCTCAGGAAGCTCGTAAGCTACGACGGCGCCTACCACCAAGCCTACCCTAAGGCCGGACTCCAAGCAATCACCGACTCAATCCTCTACTCGCTCCCCAAAAAGAAGGTGACGCTCAAGACCGGCGAAAACGCGGAGCGATTCACCTTCACCGGCGACCGCGTCAGCGGCGTCCAAACAGACAAAGACTCCTACAAGGCAGACTACGTCGTCTACTCGGGCATGGTAAAAAACCTTCCCTCTCTCGCGCCAAAGAAACTCCCAAAAGAATACGAGGAAAACCTCAGGAAAATCCAGGTGACGACCTCGCTCACCCTCTGGCTCGGCCTCTCAAAACCCCACCCGAAGCTCGCCTACATCGGCTCGGAGATATGGTTTGAGGAAGGAAAACCCTACTGGGCCATGCCAACCTCAAACTACAACCCGGCGTTTGCTCCGGGAGGACGGCAAGTCATAGGATTCCTAAGTCCCATGGAAGGCCCGAAAGACAAGGAAGTGAAAGCCTTAAGGGAAACAGCCTACTCCGCAATCCCCGGCATAGAAAAACTAGTCGAGCTGGAGCACGTCCAAATCACCAACCCCGAGAAGGCCGCCGTCACGGCAGGAGTCGCCTTCCCGAGCCCTAAAAGCCCCCTTGAAGGATTATACCTTGTCGGAACGGACACGGACATGCGGAGCATGGGCATCACGAGGGCAGCGTTCTCCGTCGAAACCCTCCTCAGCATACTAAGACAGGAGAAGAAAATCCGATGAAACTCCGCAAAATCGTAAGGCCGACGGCGCGGAACATCCTCCTGACATTCGCCCTCATCCTTGCCCTCGTTGCCGTCGTCTTCACCCTCGACGTAGGAGTTGGCACCCTCCTCGACACCCGCGCCTGCGTGAAGGAAGGAAGCGACCGGGACGCCTGCTTCTCCTCGACGGCGCTGTCCTCAAGAAACAGCCTCCTCTGCGAGCTGGTTGTCGACCCATCCTCATACGGGGAATGCTACATGAACATCGCGCGTGCGCTGTCTGATGAATCTTTTTGCCAGCGGGCTGGCTCCTACGCTGAAACGTGCTTCGGGCTAGTCGGCGTCGGGAAAGAGGACGCGTCCCTTTGCGAGAAGGCGGGAATCAATGCCGCCCCCTGCTACGGCGCAATCGCCGTGAACCGGAACAAGGCGGCCTTGTGCGAGCGTGCTGGCGACAAGCGGAATGCATGCTATCTGGCGGTCGCCTACAACACCGACGACGACGGAGTCTGCGAGAGCATCACGGGCGGAGAGGAGAGGGTTGACTGCTTCTTCAGGCTTGCGACAAAGAGCATCGCCCGCCGCGCCTGCAGGTCGAAGGTTGGGAGTCGCGGCTGGTGCTACTACTTTAATGCCATCCGCTTAAGCCAGCCGGAGTTGTGCGAGCGGGGGGGCTACTTGGTCGACGAATGCAAATACAAGATTGCCGTCCAGTCAGCTAACATGAGCTTGTGCTCGGGCGCGGGCGGGTTCGCGGGCGTCTGCGCGCACGAGATTGCGGTCGACTCCGAGAACAGGACGCTCTGCGAGGGCGCGAGAGACCCGGACTTGTGCGTGAAAGACGTTGCCGTCAAGAAAGAGGACACCAGCCTCTGCGGGCAAGCCGGGAAAAACCAGGAAGTCTGCTTCTTCGACCTCGCGGTCGAGCAGGAAAACACAAGCCTCTGCGGGAAATCCATAAACTCGGAGGCGTGCATCCGAGAAATCTCCAAGAAAACCGGGAACGCTGCCTTGTGCTCGGAGACCCTGAACAAGAGCCGCTGCTTCCTCGAGGTTGCCGTAAGAAACAAGGACGCGCTCCTCTGCGAGAACGCCGACCTCCTCGAGCGCGGGCAATGCTACTACCACGTCGCGGTAGCCCAAGTCAACGCATCCCTGTGCCCCTCCTCAAGCAACCCCGCGCAATGCTTCACAGACCTAGCCCTCATCTCAGGCGACGGAGACCTGTGCGAGCTCGCAGCCTCCTACAAGCGGGTGTGCTACCGGTGGCTGGCTGAACGACGCAACGAAGTCGGATTCTGCGAACGCGCCGACGAGCCCGCCGACTGCATCCTCACAATCGCCCTGAGCAAGAAAGACTGGACGCTATGCAAGCAAAGCTCAAACGAGACCGGCTGCATG
>CAZJQY010000017.1:0-6208 GCA_964548095.1 uncultured archaeon | reverse complement strand
GAGCAAGAAAGACTGGACGCTATGCAAGCAAAGCTCAAACGAGACCGGCTGCATGTACCGCATCGGCGTCGACCTCCTTGACGGCGGACTCTGCGAGGGTGCGGGAACGCTTCGGGAGGACTGCGTAAGCCTTGTCGCGGTCGCCACCAAAAACTCGTCGCTCTGCTTCACGCTCTCCGGGAAACTTAAAGAAGAATGTTTCCTCGAACTCGCCCTCTATTCCGCAGACGGAAGCCTCTGCGCTGAAGCAGGGGACGAATCCGGGTTCTGCTACTACATGGTCGCCCTAAAGCGGGCAGACAAAACACTGTGCCTGAAATCAGACTACGACGTCCCCGGCTGCCTCCTCACGGTCGCGCTCGCCACAAGCGACGTCACCGTCTGCAGCGAGCTTGAGGGCGCCCGGAACGTGCGATGCTACTACGACCTCGCCCTCACCCTCCGGGATCCAACACTCTGCGAGAACGCGAGAAACCTAAGCGGCCCCTGCTACGGCTTCCTCGGAGTGCTCACGAAAAACGAGACCTTATGCGACCTCGCAGGCGGCGAAGGCGTCTGCTTTGCGGGCGAAGCCTACGATAAACGCTCAACCCTCTGCCAGAAAACCGCTTCACGCCGCAAGGAATGCTTTAAGAAACTCGACGAACTTCTCGCCGCTCAACAGGGGTAGTGGACTTTCTTGCCGAATTTCTTGTAGGTGAACTGCTTCCCCTCGGCTGCGAGTTTCCTCATAATCTCCACATCTTCGCTGTGGGAGTCTGTCATATAAGACACCGTCTGATCTCCATCTTTCCACATAAACTCAGCCATCTCAATCACCTCAATATGCGTAGCGTGTTATATGGCGCGTCAGGTGACCCGTAGAGTGCAAACACCCCGTCGGAAAAGCTACCCAGAATTTGCTGGAAGCTGCGTTTACCCCAACTACCATCCAACACCAAACCACAATACTATTGGATTTTCACCTATAAAAACACACGACCCCCTCCTCAACGGGTAAAAAATCCCACAAAACGTGGAAAATGAATGAGGTGGGGCCCGCCAGAAACCGTTTTCTGGTCAGCAGGCAGTGTGTCATCCAGCCATATCCTTGTAAGCAGAGGTGTTTTTCGGATTAGATATGCGGCCCCACCCACTCAAATATGGTATTATCCGTTTAAAAGCATTACAACTCCGGTTTTCCGGGGGTTTTCCGGGATTTCAACTGTTTTTCCGCCTCCTTAACCGCCGCGACGACCCTCTCATAAGAGATGCTCACGACTCCCCCAGGCAACCGCTCGGCAACGTTTACGACGTAGTCG
Organism: uncultured archaeon; assembly: GCA_964548095.1. GTDB lineage: Archaea > Altiarchaeota > Altiarchaeia > IMC4 > SCGC-AAA252-I15 > SCGC-AAA252-I15. Next base: position 4,907 of record CAZJQY010000017.1, on the reverse strand, counting down.
GGCTGGGGCCTGCCCTTCTCCTGATAGATTCTCCGGCCGTCTGAGGCCGGATAATGCCTGCAGTCCTCACTCTCCAATATCTCCTCCGCCATGATGCCCGCCAAAATAACTTTCATCCCCGGCTGCATCTCCTTCGCATGCTCGATGAAGTTCACGTAGTTTGCAAGCGCGATCTTATCCGGCCAGTTCTCGATGACGCGCGGCTCGATTATGAGGATGTCGAACGGTTCCTCCCCGATGAGTCGCGCGGCTTTCTTCAAGTCAACCGACCACGGTATGTCGCGGTGCGGCGCCTTCAGAATCTTCTTAACGTCTGTGGGGCTCCCGGCCGCCGCAATAAGAATCCGGATCATCTTCTGCGAATATAACCCCTCATCCATAAATACTATACAACAATCTGAGCGTATAAATTCGAAGATGAAGAAACAAAGCCAGCAGAAGCTGTTTCCAGAGGACGGGGGGCCGCAAGCCCCTGACCCGGAAGAGCCGGATAAGCCGCCCGAACAGCGCATCCTCGACTTTGTCGCCGCGTCCGGGGAGGCGTCGAAGGAAACGCTGTATGCGACCGCAAAATCCCTCAAACTCTCCCCCAAAGAAGTCGACGAAGCCTTAGAGCGCCTCCGCCTTGAAGGCCTCATCTACAGCCCCAAATACGGCACATACAAGACCGTGTGAGAGCCTTTTTCTTTTCCCGAAAAGAAAAAGCCTCGGGAAAAAGAAAAGGGATTTAGATTTCTTTCTTTGGGGACGCTAGGAAACGCTTTCGCGTTTCCGCGTGCCGGAAATCCTTCCGGTTTCCGAGCATGAAGCACCTTTTTCTTTCGGTAAAGAAAAAGGGGCTCTAAGAAAGGCTCGCGAAACCGCGAGTATTGTGGGTTCTGACGAACCCATAGAACGCACAATATAACCGGTTTTCTTTTCCGGGCGCGCTTTTAGGACATTAATTGACGTACTCTGCCGTTTACTTTCATTTTACAAAAAAATCGTCTTTAGTAGTGGTATTGCCAAAATCAGTGAGAGAGTGACTTCTGTGGAGCTAGCCCCGGAAAGAATAAAGTATGGTAAGGATACTAGCGCTCCTGGAGCAATCAGGGTTGTGATTTTTTTTGGCTGCCTTCCGAGCGATATTGGTATTACGGCAAGGATGGTTGACGTAAAGAATATTATGCTTGTTGCGCGGCCCAATTTTTCCGTGAACCCCCCTATTTCTTTCGAATCCCTTTCCACCCCCAGTTTCCTGAAGATTATGCTCCAATCATGGCTTTGCTCTGTCATGTCACCGCGTCTTCCGGTAAGTGATCCCGCAAGAGAAGTCTGCCCGTAGGGGTTTGACGCAGACTGCATGTACTCGCCGGTGTGTTGTATGCTGAATCCAACGCACATAATAAGGATGCAGCCCGCCAAGTAAATCTCCCTCTTCCTTAAGCAAATGAACGCTGGGACTAACGTGAACAACATTTCATTCATAAACCCGGCGAAAGCGCACAACACTCGGTTCCCTAAAAGACAGAAGAATCCGTGGCCTGCCTCGTGAACCCACATAACAACAAACAGGTAGAACAATCCCATCGGAAGTTTGAGGATAATAGCAAATACTGCCGGCACAACGAAACTTAAAAAGAGTATGCCATTCAACAGCGTGTATGCACTCCGCTCCTCTTTTTCCTTTCTCTCCTCGATGCTTTCATACAGTCGTTTATTAAGTCCGGTATACAACTCTCCCCGGTTCTGCTCCAGATTCTTGGCGTCCTCAGTCAGCCAGTCTCCAACATCCAACTCTTCAACGGTTGGAATACTTTTCATGAAGATAAATAATTACACCTTTACAGGAAATAATAGCCAACTACTCAATGTTTGGAAAAGAGAAAAAGGTTGCGCCGGGGTTGGGATTTGAACCCAAGCCCGCCTTGCGGCGGACAAGCTTTCTAGGGTAAGGGCGCGGAACCTAACGGTTTCGGCTCTTATCAACCTCCTAGTAACTTTCTTTGGGGAAAGTTTCTTTGGGGGTAAAGCACCTTTCTTTTTTTGAAGAAAGGGGCTTTTTTCCAGGCTTGCGCGTTGGTCCGAGCTCCGCCACCCCGGCATTTTAGTGTGTGTTTTGTTTTCCTTTTGTTTTTCGGGGTTGGCGGGTCCGAGCCCGTTTGAGGGCGAGGTTGACCGCCACCCCGGCGTGAACGATTGTGAACGCAGGGGTGGGCGGCAGGGCCGCATCCACCCCGGCATTTTTGTGTGTGTTTTGTTTTCCTTTTGTTTGTCGGGGTTGGCGGGTCCGAGCTCGTTTGAGGGCGAGGTTGACCGCCACCCCGGCAGGATGGAATATTTATTCTTTCGGGTGTATTCTATATGAGGGCATTGTTTTAATATATGATGGAGCGGAATCTTTTTTGGCTGGTTTTTTTCGGGGCTCTCATCGGGTTTATGGGCGGGGCTGCGCTTTTGCCTTCTCTCGTCTGCTTGATTTATCCTGAGGAGTCTTCTGTTTCGTGTCCGTCGTGCACGCTGAATGAGAGTTTTATGGTCTATTTTTTGTATCCGGAGCGTTGTGTTGCGTGTGAGAGGAATGTGCCTCCGACGTGTGACGGGTGCGCGGGCTTCTACGATGAGGCGACGCTTGCCGCGGTTTCCGCTGATTTGGATGTTCCGCTGGTGTTCACAGTCTCCGATGCGGTCTCTGATGCCTCCGTGTTCGCGGTTTCCGGGGGGAAAGCTTTTTTGGGGAGCGCCAAATCCAAGCTTGCGATAGCCCAGACAGTATGCTCTGCGTCGGGTAGTGCGCGCTCCTGCGAAGTTTTTCGGGAGCGTGTCGGTTCGATTCGGGCGTGTTTTGAGAAGTACAGCATTCCTGCGGATGCTGTCGTCTATCATTCGGCCAGAAACTGCGCGCATTGTGAGGAGATGGCGCCTTTCGTGAGTGAGCTTATGGGTTTGAGTCGGGCGAACGGCAAGTTGTATAAGGTCTCCTTTTTGTCTGAGGATGATGCTTCTGCGAAGCGGGTTCTCTCCGAATGTGTTGGGGGTGTTGTCGAGCTTAATTTTGTGCCGCAAGTCATCTGCCCGTCTAACGGGAAGTCGAGGATTGGGGCGTTAGGCCTTTCGCAGTTGCGTGATTTCGCGGACGAGTGCGCTGATGCGGCTGATGCGTTTGCGGCTTCTTAGCTTACTCTCCTTCAGTTCCGAGGATGCGTTTCTGTCGCATGGTCTGGCTCGTCTACTCGAGGTAGATGCCGGGTTTGCCGGGGAGGGCGTGTTTTGCCTTTCCTTCGGGGTCGTGGGTCGGCTTCTTCTGTAAGGCTATCTCGCAGGAGAACTCTTTGCTTAGGAAGTCTTTCGCGCCCTCAAGAACCTGGTGTTCCTCGTCGATAGTGAATATGACTTCCGGCAGCTCCTCGCGCCGCTTGCCCATGAGCTTCGCAATCTCTTTGCCGTAGGGTTTCATGGCGGGTTCGTTCATCACTTCTTTCATGGTTTTGCCTGATGCGACGGCATCGTAGACTGTGCGCTTCCATTCGGGCGCGAGGTAGAGGTTGATTTTCTTCGGCGTCTTCCCGGTGACTTTGATGATGTTTTGGAGGTCTTCGAGCAGGCTTGCGAGCATCGCTTCTTCGGCTTCCACTTTTTTGTCGACTTTGCTTTCGTCTGGGTGCGGGTACGCCGCGTTCGAGACGAAGCCTTCGCCGTCGAGCTTCTCCCACATTTCCTCGCAGAGGTATGGGGTGAAGGGCGTCATGAGTCGCACCCACGCGTTGGAGACTTCCTTGAGCGTTGCGCCGTCCGGCTCGCAGCGGCGGTTGTACCATGTGATGTCGTTTAGGACGCCGAAGAAGCAGTTTTGGAGCGCCTTCCTCGTCTGGAAGCCTTCGAGGGACTCGCCAGATGAGGCGATGGTCGCCTGCATCCGGGAGATGAGCCACCCATCGATTGAGCGCTTCTCCTTCCTCTCGGGGAGTTCGGTCGCGTATTTCACGGTCTCGTGCATCTGCTTGAGTTTCTTTGCCGTGTTCTGCACGAGGTTTTCGCGCCAGTCGAAGTCCTGCCATGGTTCGGCGTTGGCCATGAGGAAGAGGCGGACGACGTCTGCGCCGTGGGTCTTGACTGCGTCTTTCACGAGCACGACGTTTCCTTTCGAGCTCGACATCTTCGCGCCTTCGAGGAGCCCCATCCCGAAGGTGACGATGCCTTCAGGCCACTTGTCGTAGGGGAAGAGGGCGGTGTGGTGGTAGAGCATGAAAGTCAGGTGGTTGGGGATAAGCTCGAGTGCCGAGCACCGCCAGTTTTGGGGGTACCAGTAGTCGAACGACTTCTTGATTTCTGAGACGGTCTCCTTCGGAATCTTCGTCTTCTTGGCGACCTCATCAAGTGTCCCCTCGTTCCTGAAGACGTAGTCAAAGAACTCGACGGTCAGCTGCTTGGGGTCGAGCTTTTTTAAGAGATGCGATATCGTGTAGTATGCCATGTAGATGGTCGAGTCCGAGAGCGGCTCAATCATGAACCGTGTGTCGAATGGGAGCCGCGTCCCCAAACCGAAGTTTCGGATGCAAGGCCACTCGCGAAGCCAGTCGACGGTGTTCAGGTAGTCCTGTTTGGTGCGCTCTGGGATGGCGTTCATCTTCTCGATTGCTCCGCGCACCATCTCCTTCCAGTCGGAGTTACCGTAGTCGAGGAACCATGACTCCGCTTTCGCGACCACGACTTCTCCGCCGCAGCGGCATACGACGGGCTCAGAGAATTCGAGCATCGTTGAAGCCTGTCCTTCACCTAGGAGTTCCTCCTTCACCTTCTCTTTCGCGCGTGCTACTGGCATCCCCTGGTATTTGCCGCAGGCTTCGAGCATCACTCCCGTGTGGAAGCCCGTCTTGTAGACGAGCTGCGTCGCCTCCTTGAGTTTCTCGTGGTCGGTCTGGCTTTTG
>CAZJQY010000016.1:0-10176 GCA_964548095.1 uncultured archaeon | reverse complement strand
CGAGCAGGACGCCGGATGTGTGCTGTTCGAGGGAGGTGATGGCGAAGGGGAAGCAGGCTGCGGCGGCGGATGAGGTGATGTTTCGGGTGATTTTGAGTTCGTCTTTGGCGATGGGGAGCGTTGACTTGAGGGCGGCAAGCATCTGGAGTGCCGGAAGTTTGGGTATGATCATGATGGAGTTCATGGTGGACGTGACCTGCTTGGACGCCTTCTCGAGGTCTTCTTTCGTGAACGCCTTCACGTCGATGTAGAGGCTCATGTCGAACATCTTCTCAGTCCCCTCCTGCACGAGGTTTAGGAGGGCCATCGTGTCCTGGTGCTGCTGGATGAGGGCCTGCGGTATGAGTTTTCCGGAAATCTCGAGCGCGTAGAGGTCGGTCTTCTGCTTCTTGATTTCGTTTTCGAGGAGCTTGATGGTTGAGTCGACGGCGTAGGGGGTGATGTGGATTGCGAGGTCGAAGTCGAGGCTCATCTCGACGAGGCGTGTGAGCCAGCCAGGGTCGACGAGGCGAGGGTAGTTGATGGCGCAGATGACCTGGTGGTACTTGTTGATTTGCACGTCTTTGGGGTGGTGGATGATCATCGAGGGGGACGTCAGGTACTCGATGAGCTTGTCCTCGTACTCCTTGACGTTCATCGTCACCTTCTTTTCTTCGGTCTTCTTCTTGCCGAAGGGTAGGAAGTTGAGGTTCATTTCGCCTCCGCCGGAGTCTCTCGCGGCATCTGCGGTGGGGCGGGCTGGGCTTGAGCCTCGCGCGCCCTGGCTTCCTTGACCCGCCGCTCCCTCATGTGTTGCGGGGACTCCTTCCACATCATCCGGTACATGGTGATGGGGCTTATGTAGCTTTCGGATATCTCAAAGGTCTCCGTGAAATATGAGGAGTAGAAGTTGATGAGCTGGGTCGTGTTGAGGCGGTCGGAAACGATTCCCGAAAGCGAGAGGCTTGCCTGGATGTTCTCGCAGCGGGTCTCAAGGTTCTCGAAAATCTGCTTCTCTTCCCCTTTGATTTCGCCGGGGACGACGACGTAGAAGTGCCGGTCGCAGATTTTGTTCGAGTTGATGTACTGCTTCACGTAGTCCTCGAAGTGCTCGAAGTAGGCGAGCGCCACCTTGTCGTCGCGCTTCATGATTTTCCTTTTGATGTGCTTCAAGTAGTCATCAAGGTCCAAGTTCACGGACCGCATCACGATTTCGACTGGGAAGTTCAAGGCGTTTAGGAAGTTCAGGAAACCGTAGATGACGGTGTCACGGTCTTGGTCGCTCATGACCTGGAAGTTGATGGGCTTCACCTTCACGATGCCGAGGATTCTGCCGTCTTTGAGGAACGCGGAGTTCCCCTGGATGGTCTTGATCCCCATGAGCTCCCGCGCTGCGGGGGACAGCCAGGAGAGGGTCTTCTTCGCCCTGAAGAAATTGACGTAGTCCAAAATCAGCCTGTCGAGGTTGAACTTGGCAAGGCCGATGGTGACAAGCCCGTCGGCGCCGATGATGATGACTTTTAAAGCCATTGGTGCCTTCAGGACGATGTACGTGTAAAGGGCAATCGCTGTTCCAATGCCAACGTAAATCGATTCCTTGAGTGTGAAGGGGCCCAACACCTTCTCCTCGTAGTGGACGTTCTGGGGGATGGCGTACGGCATTGTTTTGTTAACTTATGTTTGCTTGCGGTTTAAATACGCTCGCGCTCTATCGCGGGTAATAGACGTCGCTGGGCTGGAATTTCTTGGAAATCTCGACCGAGCTTATGAACTGCCGTTGTTCGACGTAGCCCTCCTCCTTCATGAGCTTCACCATGGCTCTGTACTGTACCTCTGTCGGGTGTTTTTTGCCGTAGTCCTCGAGGTCGTATATCTCTTGGGCGGTGAGCTTGTCGATTGCGAAGATGTCTTCGATGTTTATGTAGAAGATGTCCAGAAGCTTCTCAAGCTTCTCGTATTTCTTCCGCTTTCTCCGCGCCTTTTCGACGTTCTTCCACGCTTTCATAGGCCCCCACGGATATCCAATCAATTCTCCTACGTACGCGTACTGGCCACGCCACTTCATGTTGTCGTACCACCAGAGCGCCGCAAGCTTCGAGGTCTCGTCCAGCTGATACCACGTCGGCCCGCGGAACGCCTGCAGGGGCTGTCTGCGCTGCGCCTCCTCGCCGGAAAGTCCCGAGATGCCGGTAGGTTCAGCAGGCCCTGCAAAAATCGAGCGGACGGCGTCGACGATGTTTGCGACAGCCCTCCCATACTCGCCTCTCCTCTCCGGCTCCGCGGAAGCCTTCTCGGCGATTGAGCCCGCAAGCTTTAAGAGCGTGCTTGCTGCTTGTTCTACCCTAAGCCCTCTGCCGTCGGCTGGGGGCTCACTACCCGCGCCTCCTCTCCCACTTCCAAAGCTTATCCAACCTCCCTGGGCGAGGTCCTTGCGGACCTGGTTCCGCGTCTTCGGCCGGAGCAGCTCCTCAAGGGTCGTGTGCTGCTCCCTGCCGGGGTTACCCTGCTTGTCCTGAAGGATGATGCTTACGATGCTCTGGGGGTTCGCCCCCTTATCCCTCAACTTCTCAGCCTCCTTGATTGCGTCGTTGAACCGCACGCTCTCAGCGTCCCCCATGAGCTTGATTTCAGAGGCCTCGACCGGTTGCGGCTTCTTCGACCCCCCACCCCTGAATGACCCGTACGGCTCGATTCGGAGCACCCTTTTCAGGGAGGCGTCATCACGCTCAACCTCCTTTGACGTGACTACCTTCACTCCCCTCGCAAGCATCGCCCGCTTCTTCTCCTCGAGTTTTTCCCGCTCCTCCCGAAGCCTGCTCGCCTTGTCTTGTTCCATCATCCTTTATCCTCTTTCTCTTTACGAGCCTTCTTAGCCTTTTCTCGTATCCTATCCAGGCCGCCCTCATACTCCTTGCCAACCTGCTCCACCCGCTTTCGAACCACCTCATACCCTACTTGGGTCTTCTCGAACGCAATCTCCTTTTCCGCGCGCGCAACCTCCCGTTCCGCTTCTGCCGCAGCATCCTTGACGACCTCCTCCTCTGTCCCCGCCTGTTCAGCAGGCTTCCCGATGAGGGGCTTGGGCGCTCCGGGTACAGCCTTCGGTTGGGCGCGCTGCCGGAACGCGAGGGGGATGCCCATAGGCATGCTTGACGGTGGCGCAGCCTGCGCTTCCTTGGCGTGCGTCTGGGGCGACTCAGGATACGCCCTGCTTAATGCCTCCCCGATGTTTCTGGGAAGCCCCTCACGCATCCGTCCCTGAGACGGTGGGGGCGCGGCTGTAGGATCGAACCCTCTTGCTTCGGTGACTCCAGTCCCCTCTTCAGTAGCCTTAATTGCCTTGTTCGCGGCTTCAGCAGCCAGCTGCCGGTCGCTTGGGCCCTTCTTCCCGGCCCGTCCCCCGCGGGCTCCGCCGGGGGCTGTCACGCCGACGGTTGACACGCCGCCGGGGCCGCCTCCTCCAGCTCCCCCACCTCCTCCCCCGCCTGCGCCGCCGTATCCTCCGCCTTCAGATTCTCCGCCTTCCTCTCCCCCGCCTCCTCCGCCCCCTCCTCCGGGGCTTCCACCATCCATCATGGACACGGACTCAGGCGAGAATGCGATGCTGTCTCTCCCAAGCCCCGGCCCGTACCCGTACATGATGCCGCGGTAGGCTGAGGCACTGGGAGTCGCCCGCGTCAAGACACTTTTTGCGGCGTGCAGTCCCGCATCCTGTCGCCCCTGCATGACGCCGCCGACCGCTGCAACCCACGGGGTGCTTGAGGCAACGCCAATCGCAAAGATGCCGCCTCCGATGAGGCCCATCAGGTGGTTCATCGTGAGCGGGGAGATGGCAACCATAATGAAGCCCACCAACGCCATCCCAAGGCTTATGATTGCGCCCATAATCTCCGTCCCAAAGATGGCGGGGTCGATGGACGAAAACACGGGGCCGGTCGCGTCTAAGGCCTTCATCGCGAACGCCAGCCAAAACATCTGCATGACCGGCGTGAAAATCCAGTTGAACGCCTCCCTTATGTACTTCCTCCCCCAGCTGCGGGTCAGGTCGAAGAAGTAGAGGAACAGGAGGATGGGGAAGAGCGCCCCGAACACGACCACGAAATAGTAGCGGATTGCGACCATGATTGCGGCGACCGCTATCACAAGCATCACGAACAGGATGAGGCAGCACACGCCGAACAACTCTCCAGCAGTCGCCGCCTTCGTGAGGGAGCTCATGTCCTGCAGGCCGAGTGCCGGCTCCTTGTACATGGCGTCGACGAAGGCATTTGACGTGTCAATCATCATCTGATAGATGACTGGCGACATGGTGACCAAGACCATGCTGAACAAAAGCTTGGAGAGCATCGACTTCGCTCTCGCCCGTCCGCGCGGGTTAGTTGACTTCACGATGAAGTAGAGTGCGGTGAAGAGTATTGCCGCAATATAGAGGGGGACGAGGATGTCGATGAAGTAGGGGAGGAGCTTGTCCAGTCCCGCCGACACCCTGCAGTTTTTGGGGGGTAACGCTTCGTCGGGCCAGCAGTAGATGGTCGGGCTCACCGTGATGAGCGTCACCAGCCATCCGACCTCCATCTCCAGCACCGGCTGCACGAGGCTCATGAACCACGAGATGAATCCGAGGCTCCCTGACTCCGACTGGACGATGATGGAGGCGTTCGCCTGCGTCGCGGTCAAGAGCGCGATCATGAGGGTGCTTGCAAGCGCCCTAAGCCTTTTTTTCTTCATATTCCTCACTTGCCCGCACGGCCCGCTGGGCTTCCATGATGCCCTTTCTCGCGAGCTCGTCGAGGTGTTCCTTTTTCATGCCGTATTTTGCTATCTTCTCGGAGAATAGCTTATCCTTCTCGCGGATTTTCCTCTCACTCTCGTCTGATTTCCTGCCTTCCTCCCAGAGGGCTTTAGGTATCGTGAACCCGCAGTGGCGGCACATACGGTTCTCGCCGTCTTCTTCGAGGAGGTGGAGGTCTTTCCCCGCGATGATGCCCTGCGTGGTGTTGCTTTCAGGGCAGAGGTTTCCGTTGAATATGGGAGTCCAGAATGGGTCTGGGGTCTTGCGCTCCCCGATGAGCGTGTATTCTCCGAACTTGTGTTTCACAATCTCGGCAAAGATTCTCTGGCGGGCGTCGGCTTTGTTGAGTTTATTCCATGCCAGCCAGTTTTCCGCAAACCCGCTCACAATCTCTTCTTCCCTGCGGGAGAGCTCGAGTTTCGCCGTGTGCTTCTTCTTTTCGTCCATCTTACACCACCCGCTCGCCGGGCCGTATCGCAGCGATTGGCAGGCCTGTTGCAGGGTCAATCACGGTCGCATCCGCCATATCGGCAAGTCCTTGGTAAAGGTTGTCGAAGTGCCGCCGCTGCGCTCCTCCAACGACTCCCGCCTGAGCCAGAGCCCCGTCGATGTCGACCATGCCTTGCGCCCGCGCCTGCGTGCCGTTTAGCTCCTGCAGCCTGTCATAGGTCGCGTTCCCCGCGCCGACGCCGTAGTTTGCGAGCACGCCCTCAAGGTGCTCGCTCATGGCCCTGATTTGCGCTATGTTCGCGGCGCCGGGAATCGCTAGGCCCGCCGTCTGCGGGTTGAGCTGAGCCTGCGCGGCCGTCTGGGAGTAACTTTGGACCGCGTCATCGTAAGCCCGCGCCATAGTGCCGACGTAGTCTTCAATCGCCTGCTGGGCGGCCGCAACGTTTCCTCCAGTCTGCTGGGCGGTCTGATATGCCTGCTCGAGCCTGCTGAGTTCGGCCCGCGTCGCGATGACCTCCGTCATGGCCCTGCCTTTCTCCACCTCCGTGTGCCCTGAAGCCTCAAGGTATTGCCTGCCGGCGTCAACAGCCTCCTGCAAACCGTCAACAAGCCCCTGCGAACTCAACTGCTCGGTGTACTTGCGCTGAACCCACCCAGTCCTATGCTCGCTCATGAGTGCCGCGTACTCTTCGCCGGCGGAGACGATGACGTTTTGGGCTCCCGGGCGGGCGAGCTCCTGGTCGAGTAGGACGTGGAATCCCTCGTGGCCCAGCCCAGAAAGGACGTTTCCATTGCCCTCAAGGTGTTCGAGCACGCCGTCGCTTCCCATGTTTACGATGAAGGTGCCAGTCGTCTTCTCGATGGCGTAAGGGGAGGTGGCTCCCTCGCTGAATTCGAGCTTGATTGCGTTCGGGCGCATGCACTCTGGCATGTTCTGGATATGCTCTCCATACTGTACGAAGAAGTCGTTTATCTGCTGGCTAGAGTACCCTCTCGCCCCCAGTTGTTGGACGACCGCCTCAGCCTCCTCATCCTGGAGGTAGACGCCCCTGTCCCTCATAGTCTCAAGTTGCTGCTGCCTCCAGTCAAGGAATGCTTGATCCACATGTCGTTGAGTCATCTGCATTGTCGTTGGATCCCACACTGTAACTTGAGCCCCCATCTGATATTGTTCGTCTGCGATTCCCGCACCGCTCAAAAACGTTGCCCCCTGCTGGCTCATCCCCTGAACGTAGGTTCCCGCATCCGCAGCGTTCTCGAAGTGGAGGACTTTCGCGGACGAGGGCGTGAACGTGCCCCCGTAGACGTAATCCCCTGCCTGCGTCCTCCCCTCATGCAAGTAATCCTGCAAAGACATGAAGTTCCCCCTACCCTCAACCTGCGCGGCCCGTGCGTCAAGCACGGCTGCTTGGGCTGCATTACCCTGAGTTCTGAGTTGGTCAGCCTCAGCTCTCAGGTGCGCTGCACGCGCCCGAACCTCGTCTCCCTCGACTTCGATGCCCCAGACGCCGCCGCGCTGCGAGATGCTGGTGTCGTCGTAGTGGAATGCCTGACCCTGCCAGTTGGTGAGCCTAATCCGCGCGTTCCTCCCGCCTTCGGGGTTGATGGTGTGGTAGAGGGCGCCTTCAGCGGTATCCCTCCGCGTATGCGCGCGCAGTTCACCGAAGAAGTCGTTGAATGCGGTGTCTCGGTCAGCGTCCGCCCCCCGAATCCGCCTGCCACCTCCCGTATAGTTTCGGACGAGGTAATTACCCTCAGTGTCAGTTGCAAACTTGGTATGATCCCCCACATTTTGGTTGACCAGATTCAGCGCATCCTGAAACCTCCCCTCACGTTCATGTTCTTGTATCTGATCCTCCAATTTACCCTTAAAGACGGGGCGTATATACCCCTCTCTCGTGGCATCCCCCTCAAGCGAGGCTCGCTGTTTGATGTAGCTGTAGTCGCCTTGGTCTACCAACCAGGCCCCGCTTTCCGTCCGCTCGATGTCTATGGCGAGCGTGCGAACCCCGCTCACGGGGTCGACGAATTGCTCCATGTGCTGTGCGGCAGCCCGCTCGCGGGCGTTCAATTCCACGTAGGCGCGCAGGCCGTCCGCGGAGAAGGCTCTGCTCGCGTAATCCGCCATCTCAGCCCACGCCGTGTCGTTAGCTTTCTCCACAGTGACTGCAGGCTTCGGGGCTTCATACTTCCCACCAACCACATGAATCGCCCCATCCTGAGCTGCCTCCCGGTCTGTCATCGGAATGACCTGCCTCGTCTCGAAGCCGACGCGCTGCGCCCTGAAGTGAGTCAAAAGAGCGCTCCGCTGCTGGGTGAGCTCCTGGGCGTGCTCGCGGGTGAGGGTTCCGCTCTTGATTCTCCCGGCAATATGCGCCTTGAAGTCATCCTCGTTCATGGTCACGACCGTATCCTGGAACACCTGCTGCCAGGCGGCCTGCTGGGTCATGCCCCCCTGCACAAGATGCTGCATCCTCTGGTGGAGGCCGCCGACCAAGCCGTTTCCGGGGTGGCTTTTGCTCCCCTCGTCGTTGACGGTCCCCGTCATGTAGCTTCGGAACAAGTCCCTGCGCTGGTCGTCGTGGCTGTAGTTGTTCTCAAGGTGGGTGAGCATCTCCTGGTAGAAGTTGTTGTCCTTCTCCCCGAGGACTCCCGAGCCTTCGCGGGCGCCGTCGAGTACTGCGGTGACTCTCGCCCAATGCCGGTCTCTCCTACCCTGAACCTCGTTGCGGCGGTTTAGGAGGGCTTGCGGGGCGTTCTGGATTCCGCCAGCGGCTTGAATCTGCTGGTCGAGGTTTGCGATTTCCCCGTCGAGCCTCTGGACTGTCGCCGCATTCCTGTGCACGATGTTTCTCCCGGAAGACCTGCCCCAGCATTGGCGCATCCCCAAGCCCATCATCTTGCTGCCGACATAGTAGCCAACAGTCCTGAAGCCGGGTGGAAGCATCTGCGAGGAGACGCCGACTACGAAGGCGCCAATCTGGCGGATGGGCTCAAACGGGCTTATGGGCATGAGACTAAAACCCAACCCCATCACACCCCGGACTATTGCGCCGGCGGCCTCAAGCCGGGAACCCCCAGGTGTGAACCCCCGCTCTAGTCCGTATGCGACAAGCGACATCCCAGACAGCCCTCTTCCGCTTCCGCGGTCTGCTGCAGCCCGGACGTCGCCCATGTTGACCGCCCACTTGCCGACGTGCTCATCCCACCACACCTGCGGGTACCCCGTGTGCTCGCCTATGAGGGTTCGCTGGCTGCCCGCCTCAAGCTGTGAGTAGCGGTCTGCAGCAGGCCTGCCGCCGTCGTAGGAGGACGACTTCGGGCCAATAGGCGGCGTCGGAGTGGACATGCTCGAGATGTCAGAGGCCGTGCCCCCTGGCGTGACGTTACCGCCTCCGCCCCCCCGGCCTCCGCCGCCGGGTGCGCCACCCCCAAGCTTGTTAGGGTGCTGCGGATACCTCCTCCCCGAAGGATTCATGTCCATGGCCGTCTCCCGGGCTGTAGGCCACACACCCCGCGCGCTCCTACCAAACCCCTCCTTGAAGGCGCCTCCGGTGCCGCGGACTACGCCGCCCACCGCACCCAACACGCCGCCGCGGCTGTAACCCTCGCTCGCACCGCGGCCTATGTTTCCAAGCGGCGAGAAGAATCCACCTACACCAGCCCGCACCTTATTACCGAGGTTTGAGACGCCCGGCTTGGTCTGGCCGGCCCGATAATAGGCAAGCTGGGCAACAGATGCCGGGAGGGCGTCCGAGCCCATGCCCATGGCAATCTGTCCGGCCCCTGTTAAAACGGCTCCCATGGCGCTTCCCGGCTTAGATGCCCCCGCGAATGCGGCAAGGCCTCCCACCCACTTAAGCAGGCCAGTTATCATCAAGCCCGCCACGGTGAACCCCACCAAGCCCGCCAGCACGACCAGCCCCTGAGCATAGGAGTTCTGGACTGGGCCGTCAGGGCTTACTGCAATCACGGTGACGGCGAGGACGAGGGCTTGGGCAGTCGGCATAAAAATCCACATAATGGTCGTCCTGAGGAGGTTGCCTCCGATGCCGCGTGTGAACTCGAAGAAGAAGAGCAGAAAAGCTAGCGGAAAAAAGATTGCAAGAATCTGGATGATGACGTACCTGAAGCCAAGAATCATCAGTCCCGTCAACCCAATCCCAATCGGCCACCACCCCAAGAGGATGCTTGAGCCTAAGGCGACCGTAACCCCCCGCACCATGGCGTCAGACCAGTACGTGTTGGCGCTCTCGAGTATGGAGGTGGTCATGTCCAGCTGGATGTCCATCAGCAGCTGGAACAGCGGCGGGGAGATTGAGACCAGGAACATGCTCATCATAAGCTTGTTGAACTGGGCTTTCGCGAGCGCCCTATCGCTTGGCGACACCGAGACGTATATGATGTAGACGGCAATCAGCACCGTCAGTATCCCGTAGAACGGCACCATGAGCGCGAGCATTGAGCGGATGATTGCGCTGACGGTCGGGTTAGCCTGACAGGCGAGGTCGCCGGCCGGCGGCGGCGACGCGCAGCCTGCGGCAGGGTACAGCGGGTAGACGCGGGGGTTCATCTGCATGAACGCCGTAATCAGCGAGAATATCATCTCGATGGCGGGGCTTAAGAGGAAGGCGATGAATTCGACGATTTTGTTGGCCACGAAGTTCACCACGGCAAACAGGGCTTTGGCTACCGTCTTGATGAGGAACGCGCCAATCCCGATAACCCTCCCCAAGAAGCTTTTCGAGGTCGCCCAGTCAGCAGAAACGTCCAACACGCAAAAGAGGATGACCGCCACAATCAGGAGCGCAAGGAAGGGCTTTTTCATGGTATTGCGTTGGGGCGAAGAGGGTTATCTCCCCCGAAACGTATCGTAATAGTTATTAGTAAGATTACTAATAATGGCTCATCGTTGATTTGTGGGGTTGTTTACCCCACATAATTGTATGATTTTC
>CAZJQY010000015.1:0-10226 GCA_964548095.1 uncultured archaeon | reverse complement strand
CAGCGGATATATTGTATTTTATTGTGTCAGCTGGTGCTTTCGCCATATTCTTCACCTCAATTTTTCTTTATGGCTGCATCAACTAACCAAGAAGAAGCTTCACTCCACACAGACTACTGCATGTTGTGTATGTCAGGTAACGCAGTATCCTGCATAGTCTACTATCAATCACGCAAAAGTCGCTTAATTGGATATGATCCTTGATTGTAAGTTGATGCAACGATTAATGTTAACGTGTATCTAATACGACATCATTAAATAAAAGCTTATCTATCCCCTAATTGTTGTATTTTATTCAAAATATCGTTTTCCGACGCGTTTTTTATCAAAATCACCTTATCCTTGGACTTATGCCCTGAAACTATCTCGCACACGCCAAAGGTCTTCCTCAACACCTTGAGGAGTCGCCCGTTGGCTTTTCCCTCATGGGCTGGCGCCTTGACGTGAACGCGTAGCATGCAGGAAATCCCTTCATACGTCAGCCTATCGACGCTTGAGCCAGGTATGACGTGGAGGTTCAGAAGAACACCATCGGTTGTTGGGGTCAGGCGCGCCCGCCCGCCGTTCATCCTATGGTGTTCGCCTTGATGACTTCCTCAAGAATCCGCAAGAAACTCTTCTCGTTCTCCTTCGTCAGGGGAACGACGTTACCATCTTCGATGCGAAGGTCATTGTTGTCTGCGACAACAACAACTGCTCTTGAGACAGGAACGCCATAAATCTTCTGAAGTTCTTCATTGTCGTTTAGGTCGCTTATGATGTCATCCAAGACATCCATGCGAATTCCGACCCGGTCAGGGTTAATCCGTGTTTCCTCTTTTTTTTCAACCATATGGTCACCTCAAGTATGTGACGTCTTTGTGTTAGTATTATTGGAGTATCTATATAAATCATAGATTTCCACTCCTCTGTGAGTGGTGGTCTCGGGTGGATATCTTCTGTCAAGAACCACCATCATTCGGTTTTCATGCCACTGGCCTTATGACCACTGGTTCTTGACAACAAACATTACGCACGTAAAGCCCTCATATGCTCAACGCTCTTTTGAATGTGCTGTTTTGCTGCAACATCGCCCCTACTCCAGAGGCTTCCCCCCCTCACACTTCGTATGCCTGAACGTGACGTCTCCCGTGCCTCTTCGATAGAGTCTCCAATCCCCACGCAGGCGACCACACGGGATTTCAGGGCGTAGACCCCATCTCCTCGCTGCTCCATCGACCCCGGGTAGACGCGAAGCGTCCCTTTCGTTTTCTCGACAAGCCGGTAGGCTTCCGTCAACTCAACACATTCGCCAACCTCGTTTTTCGCGACTTTTTCAGGGAATCGCTTGTCGTAGCCCCCATAGGATGCTGGAACCTTGTAGGTTACAACCGTCGCCTTCGGCTTCATGGAAACATGCTTTAAATTGCCGTCGAGCATCGCGTAGCATACGTCAACGAAGTTGTCTGCGATGACCGGTATCAGGTTCATGCTTTCAGGGTCTCCTGGGCGGGAGTTGATTTCAAGGATTTTTGGCTCCTTCCCCGTGTGCATGAAGGCAAGGTAGAAGGGGACTCCTAAAAGCCCCTCATTTCTCCCTCTTCCACGGAGTTTCTTGAATATCTTCTGGGCTATCTCCACCTCCTTCTCCTGGTCGCTGCCCGTCATAAACGGCAACCAGTCGCCGACATCCTTGTAGGAGCCCATCCCCCCTGTGTTGGGCCCTTCGTCGCCGTCGAAGGCGCGCTTGTAGTCGCGGGATTCCGGGAGGGGGACGAGCGTTTTGCCGTCGCAGAAGGCTTGGAAGCTTGATTCTTCGCCTTCTATTTTCTCCTCGATGATGACGGTTCCGGATGCGTAGTTTGACTTGAAGTAGTCGAAGAAGTCCTCTCTTGTGGTGAAGTGGTCTCCCCACACGCCCACGCCTTTGCCGTATCCCGGCTTGTCGGGTTTGACGACGACTTGGCTTTCGAGTTCATCAAACCATGAGTAGACGGCATCTCTTACTTCCGAAACTGAGCCGTCTTTTTTCGGGTCGAATACCCTAAACTTCGGGTTGGCGCTGGGACAGCACTCCTCAAGGAGCAGTCGTTGTTTGAGTTTGCTTTCTTCGATTGCGTATTCCTTGCTGGGGCAGATGATTGGGATGCCAGCTTTCTCAAGGACGATGTCGCGAAGGCCAGCGATTATCGGGCCTTCGGACCCGACTAATCCGAAGTCGATTTCGTTTTTGTGTTTTGCGGTGAAATCTGCGATTTTCAAAACATCGAGGTCAGGTATGACGACGTGCTCCTTGGCGTATTCGATGTTGAATGGGTTTCGCTGCTTGTCTGCGATGTACAGTCTAACACCGTGGTCGCTGCGCGCAAGCGCGTCGACCATTGCGGTCTCCCTCGAGCCGTAACTTACCACCAGTACTCCAACACTCATATCCCCACCTCGTTTTCTGGTGAGATAATAGGTGTGCGTCCTAAAAAATTATCTCTTCCTTGCGAGGAGGAGTACGCCAGCAACGAGTATGGCAATCAGAAATACTAGTGTATTGCGTGGGTTGTTCTCTCCCCCACCCTGAACTGCCTTTCCGGTTACCGCAACCTTGCTCGGCACTGTCGTTGTTTCCAAGACCGAGCTCGTTGTTACCGGTTGTGTTGTCGTGGTCTGCTCGACGGTTGTTGTCGCGGCCTCTTCCTTCTCGAGGGATAGGAAGTGGGGGAGGTTGGTGGTAGTCGACGTTGATGTCGTTGACTGGGTTAGCGTGGTTGTCGAGGAGCTGGTCGAGGTTGTTTCTTGTGGCTCTATGGTAAGGCTTGCCTGCGTGTGGGGATAGTCTGATGCTATGATGAGGAGCCGGTAGTTGCCCGGTTTGTCTAACAGAAGGAGCACATTCCCCTTGTCGTCTGCCTCGGCAGTCATGATTTTTTGCAGCCGCTCATCCCGCACTTCGATGGTCACATGCTTCACGACCTTCCCTGTCGTCTCATCAGTAAGCGTCAGCTCTACTGCTTCGTTTGCCGTCGCCCGAAGATTTCCGTCCGCCTCCTCCCGTATGCCCCTCCACTGGAATAAAGCCTCGCGCTCGTTTGTGGCTTTACGCTTCGGAGGGCATATTTCATCGAAGCTTTTATAGGTAGGGTAAACACCGAACTCTCCGTACCGGTAGCCGAGCACGTCCCCGTCCTTTGCGCAGTAGTGTCCGTCGTATGAGTTTTGGTCTCCGTTCCAGCAGGATTCTCCCGCATCCCAGCCCACAGGCATGTACGCCCATGCGTCATGGTCAGCGATGAAAAATCCCCAGTACTTGCCGCTGTAGGCGCAATAGTCCCCACTCACGTCGTCGCCAACACCATCTATCCTACAGAGGGAGTGTCCATAGGTGCTTGGTCCGGCCCAGAGGAGGCTGGAGCCGGTTTTTTGCATGACATCGTAGCCGTTCTCGTTGTCTGCTGGTTCCACACAAGCCGTCTTTATGGTGCCGTCCGGAAAATTCACGAGCACGCCCACGCGCGTTGCGGAAGCGCATGCGGCCGCGAGCGCTATTAAGATAAGTCCCATCCATATGCTACTCTTTCTCATTTTACCCTCCCATAAAAACTTGGATAATTTATCCAACTTTTATATTAATATGCATCATTACTATAAAAATGAAAGAGAAATTGAGGGGTTTGATTAACTCATCAAACCCCAGCTTGAGAGGTTTGAAAACAGGCGACTGCAATTACCAAGACATCGGAAACACAGTTTTTCAAACCTCTCAATTAAGCACTTACACCTGGACAGCCTGGATGCTCGCCGCCCTCTCCCTTGCAGTCCTCACCTACAATCCCCTCTACCACCTCCTGCTCCTGGGAGCGCTGATTCTCTCCGCGCAAAAGCACGGTATTGCCGTCTCGAAAACACTAAAGGCCGGAATCTGCTTCGGCATGCCGCTGCTTTTCATCAACATCCTCCTCGTCCACCACGGCGGGCACGTGATTGTCTCAATCCCCAAACACTTTCATGCACTCGGTCAAATCATACCCCTCTACGGAATCTCCGGGCCGATAACCTGGGAGAGTATCGCAGCAGCACTCATCTTCATGCTCATCCTCGTCAACGCCCTCCTCATCTTCTTGGTTTATAACAATGTCACTTCGCCAGATGGTGTCTTGCGTATAATCCCAAAGGCATTGTCTAACTCAACACTGCTGGTGGCAATCGCCCTGAGATTCATTCCGACCCTCACCTCCGACGTGCGGGCAATCACAGACGCCCAACGGTGCAGGGGCTTTAAGATGAACAAGGGGGGTATTGTGACCCGACTGTCGGCGGCAGCATCACTTATGATGCCAACGGTCGTCAACTCGCTTGAGCGCTCCTACAGTCTCGCCGAGGCTCTCGAAGCGCGGGGATACTCGCGCGACAGGACTACGTTTTACACCGAGCCGTGGACGACTCAAGACAAGCTGCTCACCAGCCTCTACATCATGAGCGCAATCTATCTGCTAGTTATGCGGCTTTCGGGCTCCCTCTCCTACTGGGATGCCATGTCACCGTACGGGGCAGCACTACACGTAGACCTTGCTATCGGATGGATTATCGGCATGCTCGTCGTCCCATAAAATGGAACCGCTCATTGTCTTTGACGGGGTCTCGTACTGGTATCCAAACGCGGGGCAGCCTGCGCTGCGCAACGTAAGCCTTAAAGTCCCCCAAGGCGAGTTCCTCCTTGTTGTCGGCTCCTCAGGTAGTGGTAAGTCGACGCTTCTGCGCTCGATAAACGGTTTGGTGCCCCACTTTACTGGAGGAAGATTCCGCGGTGATGTGACGGTCTGCGGCCATTCGACGAGGCGGACACCCCTCCGTGTTCTTGCGCGCTGCGTCGGGTCGGTGTTCCAGGACCCAGAGAACCAGTTCATCATGTCGGAGGTCACGAGCGAGCTTGTCTTCGGCCTTGAGAATTTGGGCCTCGGCAGGGATGAGATTGAGCGCCGGATGCGGGAGGTCGCCGAGTACTTTGAGTTGGCGGGGCTCTATGGGCGGCGCGTTCACGAGCTTTCTTCGGGGGAGAAGCAGCGGGTTGTTTTGGCGTCGGTGTTGGCCATGAAGCCGGCGGTGTTGGTGCTGGATGAGCCGACGTCTCAGCTTGATCCTGCCGCAGCGGAGGATTTCCTGTATTTCCTGCGGCGTTTGCATGAGGAGTTTTCCATGACGGTTGTGTTGGCCGAGCATCGTATCGATAGGGTGCTGCCGTTCATCGACCGTGTGTTCGACTTGGATTCGGGGAGGTTGGGCTCTCCCGAAGACATACTACCTAACTCGGTCAATGCACCCCCCATCATCCAACTCTCGCAGCGACTCCACAAGAAAAACATCGACATCGGCAACCCCCGCTCACTCCAAGACGCTAGAGGGCGCATCGAAAACTCCGGCATCTCCTTCACCCCCAAGTCGTGGCTGGTCCGTCCTCTCACAGCCGAGAAAATCGCATCAATCAAAGACCTGACTGCAGCATTCAACGGAAGACGCGTCCTAGACTCCGTAAGCATCGACCTCTACCGCGGACAGTTCACGGCTCTCATGGGGAAAAACGGCGCAGGCAAGACCACGCTCGTAAAGCACTTAAACGGTCTGCTGAAAGCCGCGGAAGGAACCGTCATGGTTCTCAGCCTCGATGTTTCGACGACCAGCGTGGAGCAGATGGCGCACCTCGTAGGGTTCGTATCCCAGAACCCCAACGACTACCTCTTCCAGGAAACTGTGTTGAAGGAGCTTGACTTTACCGCGGAAAATCTTGGAATACCGTGTGACGCCGACAGGATACTTACTCCACTCGGCCTAGCAGGCTTAAGAAACGCATACCCCCGGGACCTCTCCGGCGGGGAGCGGCAGCGGGTCGCACTTGCCTCAGTTCTTGTGGGCGACCCAGAGCTCATCATCCTCGATGAGCCGACGCGGGGGATGGACGCATCAAGCAAGCAGCGCCTAACCGGCCTGCTCATGAATCTCTGCGTACGCGGGAAGACGATACTGCTTGTAACCCACGACGTCGAGTTTGCCGCATCATCAGCCGAGCGCGTCATCGTCTTGGACGGGGGCAAGGTTGTCGCCGACGGAGCGGCGCATGCTGTCTTGAATGAGTGCGAGCTATTCATGCCTCAAGTCAGCCAGATTTTTCCCGGAAAAAATTACCTCACCGTCGAGGACGCCATGGAGGGCCTGAAATGACCGCGACAAAAAACTTCATCATCATCTGGGTCTCAATGCTTGCAATCGGCGTCGCCTACTACCTGAAGGCGCCATGGATTATCCCAACGTCCATCGTCGTTTCCGCGGTTATTATGGTGACTTTCCTCGAGTTCGAGAAATCCTACGACAGCACGCGCATCATATCCCTGCTTGCATTCATCACCGCCTTCACCATCGTCTCCCGGCAAATGCTCCATGGCATCGACGTAAGCCCCGTATTCTTTATCGTGATGCTTACCGGCTATGTTTTCGGACCCGTAAGCGGGTTTGTGGTGGGGGCGACAACCATGTTTGTCTCCAACTTCTTTGTCGGCGGGCACGGACCTTGGACGCCATTCCAGATGACTGCCCTAGGGCTTACTGGCGTCGGGGCAGCGCTCCTCCCCCACACAAAGCACGCGCGACTTCGCCTGCTCATCCTCTGCGTCTACGCTTTCTTCTCTGCGTTCTTCTACTCCGCAGTGACTGACATATTCTGGTGGATGACCTTCACGCGGGAGCAAACACTCAAGACATACCTCGCAGTCTCCGCGACGGGCATCATATTCTCAGTTGCACGAGCCGTCGGGAGCATCCTCCTCACCATCTTCTTTGGGCCGGCATTGATAAAAATCTTCAACCGCTTCAAGAACCGGTTCCTCGTGGAATACGTCGACTAGGAAATTTCATACCATTCCGAAGGCGCTCGCCGGCCTCTTTTTAATGCGGAAACCGTTAGAATAAACCGAAGACAATGGACGGCATCCTCTCAGACGACATCGGAAGTTTCCCCCTCCCAACAGGCGTTTCGCGCGAAAACTTGCGGGCCATCGCAGGGAAAATCGTGGACGGAACGTATATCGAGGCTGAGGAAGAAGCGTTCATCCAGGCGATTGTCGCATCGTTTACCGCGAAACGCTCGTCTGGCTTGGACGCCCCAACATACCCCCAAATCCAGGAGATGATTGACGGCTTCTACAACCCAATCGAGCGTTACGTGCAGCCGGAGGAGCCCTACGTCATAGCGGGCGAGAAGGCAATCATCCCGGAAGTCGAAGTCGTCAAGGTGTTTGCCGAACGGCATGTTGAGGAGGGTGGAAGCCCCGTCCGCATGCGCGTGTGCGTGACAGGCCCGCTCGATTTGTATGTGCGGAAGATTTCAACAAACGTCGAGCCGGACATCCTCGTAAACCTCGGGAAAAGCATCGGAAGCTTCATCCAAAACGCCCTCCTCGACGAAGCCTACATCAAGACGACAGTCGTCTCCTTAGATGAGCCGAGTCTGGGCTTGAACCCTAACATAGTCGTCGAACAGGATAACCTCATCGAGGCATGGAACAAGGCAACAGAGCCCGTGAAAGACTTGGACGTGCAGGTTCACTTGCACGCGCCGTCCGAGGCTGAAATCGCATACCAAACCGAGAAAATAAATGTCATCGGCATAGAAACCGCCGAGAATCCAAGCCACTTAAACGCCATAAACAAAGAAGACCTCGCCTCCTACGACAAGTTCCTGCGGGTCGGCATAGCACGGTCGAACATAACCGCCCTCGCAACCGAATACGAGCAGGCTAAAGGCTTAAACCCCCTCAATGCGCCGTCTGCTGCCGTCGCCATGGTCGACGACCTCGAGTCCCCGCAAATCATACTGAAGCGGCTTGAAAACGCACACCGGTTATTCGGCGACCGAATCCGCTATGTTGGCCCAGACTGCGGTCTCGGGCTTTGGCCCACGCCAGAGTCAGCCGAAAGACTGCTCGCCAACACAGTGAAGGCTCTGGCGAAGTTTAAGGTTGGGGCGCAGGCGCTATTTTAAGACGGCAAACCCATTCTTTTACACGATGGCTCGGACAGCTGAATTAAAGCGTAAGACCAAGGAGACGGACGTCTCCGTGAAGCTGAATCTGGACGGCGAAGGCCTCTACGACATCGACTGCCCTCTGAAGTTTCTCTCGCACATGCTGGAAAGCTTCTCAAAGCACTCCCTCTTCGACCTCACGGTGCGCGCGCACGGAGACATCGAAGTCGACGACCACCACCTCGTCGAGGACGTCGGCATCCTCTTGGGTGAGGCGTTCGATGAGGCGCTTGGCGGCAAGAAGGGAATCAACCGCATGGCGCACGCAATCATTCCCATGGACGACGCGCGTGCCGAAGTAAGCGTCGACCTTTCAGGAAGACCCTACGCGAAGGTCGACATACCCTTCAGCGAGTTCAATGACAAGAGGGTTGGCGACACATCCAAGGAGAACATCGTACACCTGCTGGAGTCGTTTGCCTTGCGCGGTAAATTCAACTTAAACATACAAGTCTCCGGCAGAAACGACCACCACAAGGTGGAGGCAGCATTCAAGGGACTTGCGAGAGCCCTCAAAGAGGCAGTGCGCATATCCCGGAAAGGTGTCCCCTCAACCAAAGGCGTCATCTAAGCGCGTGGGTCTAGCTCAACCATTTTTTACTCCGTCGTATAATCACTAACATGGCCTCCAAGGGCTTCGTCGATACGGACTACAAGCCGAAGAAAAGCGAGCTCGTCTGCCTGTTCTACCTTGAGCCGCCTGCCGGCAAAAGCCTTGCGTGGTCTGCGGACCACGTCGCAGGGGAGTCGAGTGTGGGAACGTGGACTGATGTGTCTACCGCGCGCAAAGCGCTTTCTGGTCTCGCACCCCACGTCTTCGCCTTAGACGAGAAGGCGAAGCTCATCAAAGTCGCCTACCCGCTCGGCCTCTTCGAGCCAGGGAACATACCCCAGATTATGAGCTCGGTTGCCGGAAACATCTTCGGGATGAAGGCGGTCGAAAACATCCGGCTCTTGGACATCCAGTTTCCTCGCGATGTCGTCCGAAGCTTTAGGGGTCCTCGGTACGGCATCGCCGGCATACGGAAGCTTCTGGGCGTCAGGCGGCGTCCGCTCGTCGGCACCATCGTCAAGCCCAAGCTCGGCCTCCCCTATAAGGAACACGCGAAAGTGGCATATGAGGCGTGGGTTGGCGGTTGCGACATCGTGAAAGACGACGAGAACCTAACATCCCAAACATTCAACCCATTCGAGAAGAGGATTCGCGAAACCATAAGATTCAGACGCAAGGCAGAAAAGGAGACCGGGGAAGTGAAAATCTACATGCCCAACGTCACCGCAGAAACAGAGGAGATGCTGCGGCGGGCGCGCTTCGTGAAGAAGCAGGGAGGCCGCTACGTCATGGTCGACATCGTCACCTGCGGCTTCGCGAGCTTACAGACGCTCGCAGACGCTGACTTGGGTTTGGTCATCCACGCTCACCGGGCGATGCATGCTGCACTCACCCGAAACCCCCGGCACGGAGTCAGCATGCTCGTGCTTGCGAAGCTCATGCGCTTGATTGGCATGGACCAGCTGCACATCGGCACCTTCGACGTCGGCAAGATGGAAGGGGGTAAAGGCGAAATCAAGGAGATTGCCGAAGCCATCACACTAAAGGCCGTCAGAGCGTCAGCGAGGAGGCTTGCGCAGGACTTCCTTGCGCTGAAGCCGATATTCCCTGTCGCCTCGGGCGGCCTGCATCCCGGCCACGTCCCCGAGCTTATCCGCCGGGCAGGAAGTGATGTCATCATCCAGATGGGTGGCGGCATCCACGGTCATCCGGAGGGGACGCGGGCAGGCGCGCGGGCTGCACGGCAGGCGGTTGATGCGGCCTTGGAAGGGACATCACTTGCCGAATACGCCCTAACACACTCTGAACTTTCTCGTGCCTTGGCCAAGTGGCAGTGAGCAGCCATTTTTTACCTTTACACGCCTAAATAGTACCCGATGACTCAGAACTGTGGATTCTGCGGTCGGCCGGTGTACGACGGTCAGCCGATTTGCGATGGTTGCCGGAAGTCTCGTGCGCGCGCGGGCGCGAAAAAGCAGCGGAAGTTTGACCGTGAGTTCATCCAGAAGGAGAAGGATGAGAAGCTGGATGAGCAGGGTTGGGAGGAAGAGGAGGACGCTTCTTCCGTGTGGGCTAAGTAAGTAGACCTCTTGCGTAATTATTGTATTTCTTTTGGCTTAATCGCTTAATATA
>CAZJQY010000014.1:0-10554 GCA_964548095.1 uncultured archaeon | reverse complement strand
TACGAGCGTATTATTCTGTGCATTTGCTCAGAGGCTTATTTTTCTAAGGCTTTTATTTGAGTTCAGACCTAATTTATACTCCCAGCATGGTTCAAAGGAAGATGAAAGTCGTATTGGCTTACTCCGGCGGCTTGGACACCTCCGTCGCCGTGAAGTGGATTCAGGACGCGTACAAGGCAGACGTCGTCACGGTTACGGTAGAGCTCGGCCAGGAGATTGAGGACTTGAGCGCGATAGAGCGTAAGGCGAAAAAACTTGGGGCAGTCAAAACTTACTCGATTGACGCCCGCCGGGAGTTCGTCCGCGACTTCGTGAACCCCTCCATCCAGGCAAACGGCTTGTATGAGGGGAAGTATCCGCTCTCAACTGCTTTGGGGCGGCCGATTATTGCGAAACTGCTCGTGGACGCAGCCTTGAAGGAGGGGGCTCAGGCTGTCGCGCACGGCTCGACCGGGAAGGGAAACGACCAAGTCCGCTTCGACGTGTCCATCAACACGCTCAACCCGGACTTGAAGATTATCGCTCCTGCGCGCGAGTGGAAGATGAGCCGTGAGGAGAGCATCGAGTACGCGAGGAAGCACGGCATCGAGGTCCCGGTCACCAAGAAGGACCCCTACAGCTACGACATAAACCTTTGGGGTAAGAGCGCCGAAGCAGGGCCGCTTGAGGACCCGATGTTTGAGCCGACTGAGGCCTCCTACGGCTGGACTGTCGCCCCAGAGAAGGCGCCCGACAAACCCCAGTACGTGACAGTCGGCTTCAAGGAAGGCGTCCCAGAAACACTCGACGGAAAGAAGAAGGACGAGGGAGAGCTCATCCGCACGCTCAACAAAATCGCCGGCTCCCACGGCATCGGGCGCATCGACATGATAGAGGACCGCATCGTCGGCATCAAAAGCAGGGAAACCTACGAGTGCCCTGCCGCAACCGTCATCCTCGAAGCGCACAAGGAGCTCGAACGGATGACGCTCACGCGCGAGCAGCTGTTCTTCAAGGAGCTGGTTGACGCAAAGTGGGCGCAGCTCGTCTACTTTGGATTGTGGTACGAGCCCTTGCGCGAGGACTTGCAGGCGTATATCACGCAGAGTCAGCG
The DNA here is from genome assembly GCA_964548095.1 of uncultured archaeon. Lineage (GTDB taxonomy): Archaea > Altiarchaeota > Altiarchaeia > IMC4 > SCGC-AAA252-I15 > SCGC-AAA252-I15. The sequence continues at coordinate 9,461 of CAZJQY010000014.1, read as the reverse complement.
CTACGTTGAAGGAAACGTCAGGCTCAAGCTCTACAAGGGGAGCGCAAGCGTTGTCGGCAGGGAGAGCCCCTACAGCCTCTACGATTTGGGGCTCGCATCCTACGGCAAAGAGGACCGCTTTGACGCGAAAGCCGCGGAAGGATTCATAAAACTCTGGGGGCTCGCAAGCAAAGTGGCGGGAAAGCGGAAACTCAGATAGTGTACCATTCGATGCCCATCAGGTCGAGCAGTTCCACCATGAAGTCGAGCATCGCTTGAGGGCCCTCGCAGGTTACGATATGGTCGTCCACCACCACCGGCTTCTGGACGTAGAGCGCGCCGGTTGAGTTGAGGAGGTCCAGCTCCTGAGGGGATGCGGTCGTCGTCGCCTTCTTCCCGTCGAGGATTCCAGCCTTCGCGAGCACGCCAACGCCTGAGTTGACGCCGGCCAGGATGTTGCCGTGCGCCTGCGCGTCTTTTACGAGGGAGAGCAGCCGCTCGTTCCCCCAAAGCTCCCTCGAACCGGCCCCTCCGATGACAAGCAACACCGTGTAGTGGGTTGCGGAGACTTCCTCGAAAATCTTGTCCGGCTGGACAATCATGCCGGAAATGCCCTTACAGTAACCGCGCTCGGCCGTCGCAATCTCGTAGCTCACGTTGGACTCGTCGAATATCTCAAGGGAGACGGTCACTTCCTCGTCGAGGAATCCTATGGGGGGCAGGATAATCAGGACGTCCATCCTAGATAGGAATATGTTTCTTAAAAGAAAAGGAAGAATCAGACGAGGCGCATGGTGTCTAGGTTCCGCGGCGCTGTGGCCTCGAACTTGAACATGTCGTGGAGGGTGGTCGCAAGGTTGGTGGCCTTCTCCGCTTCCCCGTGGACGACGAGCACCCTCTTCGGCCGAGGGTTAATCTTCTTCGAGTAGCCTAGTATCTGGCGGCGGTCGGCGTGCCCTGAGAACCCGTCGACTGTCACGACATTCATCTTGACTTGGATGGCCTTGGTCTTGCCGTCGAAGTCCAGGGCGACCTCCCTTATGCCGTTCTGCAGCCTCCGGCCGAGGGAGCCTTCCGCCTGGTATCCGACGAAGGTGAGGGAGTTTCGGCTGTCTTCGGCGAATTGCTTGAAGTACTCGACTGAGGGGCCTCCTGTCATCATGCCCGAGGTTGCGAGGATGATGCACGGGTCCTTGCTGTCTATGATAGCCTGGCGCTGCTTGTGCTCCACCCGGGTGAATGCGTCCACGAGGAACGGGTTCTGCCCGTTGAAGATGCGGTGCTTGATGTGCCGCTTCAGGTACTCGGGGTGCGAGGTGTGGATGGCCGTCGCCTCCCAAATCATCCCGTCAAGGTAGACTGGGACGCCGACGTCCGAGAAGCGGTAGGCGTGCTCGAGGACCATCATGACCTCCTGAGAGCGCCCTACCGAGAAGACGGGGATGAGGGTTTTACCGCCCTGCTCGATGGTGCTAAGTATTGTGTCTATGAGGAGTTTCTCGGCGTCCCTGCGCTTCGGCTGCATGTCGTAGCGTCCCCCGTAGGTCGACTCTATGACCAAAGTCTCGGCGCGCGGGAACTCGAAGTCAGCCGCCTCAAGCAAGCGGGTGTCGCCGAATTTCAGGTCGCCGGTGTAGACGAGATTGTGCAGGCCCTCGCCGATGTGGAGGTGGACGATGGATGAGCCGAGGATGTGCCCTGCATTATATAAGGTGAGGCATATGTCGGGCGTTATGTCAGCGACCTCCCCGTACTCAAGCGAGATAGTGTGCTTTAAGAGCTCGCGAATCTCCTTCGAGGTGAAGGGAAGCTCCTTGTCCTCGCGGACCCCGATTTCGACTGCATCAAGCTGCAAAAGCGCCATCAGGTCGCGGGTCGGCTCCGTGCAGTAGACTGGGCCTTCGTAGCCGTACTTGTAGAGGTAGGGTAGGAACCCGCAGTGGTCCAGGTGCGCGTGCGAGATGATGACTGCGTCAAGCGTTGAGATTGCGAGGTCTGCGGCGCGGAAGTCCGGGAACCTGTCGTTGCCGGAGGCCGCGACGTTGATGCCGCAGTCCATGAGCACGTTTGAGGCCGGCGTCTGGATGAGGATGCAGGAGCGTCCGACTTCGCGTGCGCCCCCGAGCGGGGTCATTCGCACCCAGTCGCACGCCGACTCGGGTTTCCGGTAAATCTTCTTCCCAACGGCCTTGAGGATTTTCTTGCGCTCCTCGCGGTTGTCGTAGAGTGTTTTCCGTATGGAGCCGATGGTCTCGGAGACGATGGGGGATTTGCGCAGGAGCTTGGGGGTCCAGTGAGTCTTCTTCGCGATTTCGTCCAGCGTTGAGCCGTGTTTGCCGATGACGAGCCCGAGCTTCTCGGCTTCGATTAGGACTTCGCTGAATTCCTCGTCGAAGAACATGCTGCTTATGGCCGCCTCCTCGGGGATGATCGTCCGAATCTCTTTTTCCGCCTCGTCGATTGGCATCAAGTGTGCGGAGGTCGAGCGGACGATAATCCGCTTTTTGATGAGGGTTGCGAGCTTGCGCACCTCATGGTTGTTGTCGGTGAAATACGCGATGTCGTCGGTGTAGAGGATGACCTTCGGCCCCTCGACTTCAACCTGCGCCACCTTACCGGCGGGCGCGTTTTCTTCAACAGCCTTCTTCAGTTCCTTAAATTCCATGGTAGCGTGTGTCGCCTCGGATGATGTAACCTTAAGCGAAGCGAGAATTGATTCTCAAGTTCGAATGCATGTACTGATGGGTGTGCGTGAATGCCTCAGTGAATCGCGGACGCCGTTTCCAGCATATCGTAAATCTATTTCGCTATTTGAGCGTAGAGTTTGTCGACTTCTTCCGGAGTGTACTCGCGGAACCCGTCTTTGGTTACGGTGACAAGCGACACCTGGTTTCCGGTCGAGGAGTCACGCTCCATCGCGGAGCGAAGCGCCTTCAAGGCGACGACGATGTTCTCGCCCACCGGCTTGTTCTCGTTGTAGAGCTGCTCGAGGACGCCGTAGGCGACGGGTGAGCCGCTTCCTGATGAGGCGAGTTTCTCCTCGATGAGGCCTCCGACTGGGTCGAGCGTGAAGAGTTTCGCCCCGCCGCCGTCGAAGCCGCCGATGAGGAGCTGGACGAGGTATGGGAAGTATTTGTTGCCCTGCAGGATGTTCGCAAGAAGTGTCGCCATCGCGTTCGCCGTCATCTTGTCGCCGTGCTCCATCTCGTAGAGGTTGGCCTCGGCCTGGATGACGCGCATGAGCTGTTCCGCGTCTCCCACACTTCCAGCGACGGAGGCCGCAACAATCTCATTGAGCTTGAAAATCTTCCTAGCCTTCTTGCTGGCCACAAACGAGCCCCAGGAGGCGCGGGAGTCGGCGGCAAACACGACGCCGTCGCTGCACGTAAGTCCTATAGTCGTCGTTCCTTTAAGCGTTTTTTCTTCCACAAAAATTACCTCAGAAGAAGCATAATCAATAAAAAAGTACATACAATATACAACATACGCATATAAAAAGCTGTCGAAAAGTCATGCGGGGGTAATTTCAGGATAGGAGGTTCATGCAGACTGTCGTGACGTAGGAGCTGAGCATTGAGGTCAGGGTCGAACTCACCCACAGTAGCCTATGGAGAAGCCGGTCTGTCTTATGCTCATTGGATTCGGTGAACAGGAACCCTGTTATTCCAAGGGATAACGCGGTAAAGAGCACTATATTGCTGAACTGATTTATCCTGATTTCACTCAAGCTAATGCCGAACCAATCCAGCACGCCAGCGTAAAATAGCAGCACGCCCGCCGCAACCATCGCAGGGAGGGGATACCACCAACGTTTATTGTCGTCGGGGTTCATGTGAGCATCCTATGCGGTTTCCAGGGTTATCCTCCTCAATTCAGAGAGGAGGGCCCCGCACGCTGATTCCTTGTTCACGTAGGAGTCGGCGCGGATGAAAGACTGCTCCGCGAAGGTTGGAGGCGTCCCAGTGTGCATGATGACTGTCGGAGGTTTTTCCAGGCCTTTGAGCTCTCTTGCGAGCGAGTCGCCTGCCTGTTTGGTGGGCGGCTTCCCTTCCACAAACGGAATCTCCCGGTCTGTAACGACGAGCCTGAACTCCCCAGACCCGAACTTCTCCAAAGCCTCCCGCTTGTTGCCGGCAGACTCGACCGCGAATCCCGCACGCTTGAGCGCGTAGGTCGTAAGCTCTAGGTCGTTTGGGTCGTCTTCGACGAGGAGAATCCTGCGGCCGCCGCCGAAACGCTCGCCCTCCCCGCTTCGGACAGTCTTGGTTAACATTTTACTCAGCCTTCTCCTTCGGCGTAAACGAGAGAGTGAGCCTGAACCTGCTCATCTCGATTGGGGACCCGGCCAACTCTTCTTCAGGAACCTCCCTTGAACCCCTCCTGCTCTCCGCTGGAGGAGACATCCCGCCTTCGGGAAGCGCAAGATGCTGCGCCTTCCCTAGTCCAATCTTCACTGACACTTTCTTGTCGGACGGTAACTCAACGCGGTCTATGCCGCCTGAGCCTGGAAGCGCCGTCATAACGCCTTTCTCGTCCACGCTGTAGACTTCAGTCGGATAAGTAGGAGAAAGCCTCTCGACTACCGCATAGTTTTTCCCGCCCGATTGGGAAAGCCTCACGAGAACCTGGCGCACGGCGACTTCACCGTGGGCGCCTACCTGAACATCAACGCCTAACCCGGCGTTCTCGGCGCAACCCATGAGGATGTTCCCGCCGTTTGTGAGTCTTCTTGTTATCCGCGGGTCGACGACTTTCGGCTCAAGAACGTCCGCGGCATCTCTGCCTTCGACCCTCTCTTCCATGCTCCTCGCGATTTCATACGTCATCGACACATCATGGGTTTCGGCAACTCTTGCAGCTTCCGGCGCCTCAACAGCCGGAACGCTAACTCCCGTATTTGCCTTAAAGTCGAGGCGTATGAAGTTCGAGTGCGTTAGGCTTTTTTCAATCACCTGCTTAACTCGCAAATCCCGTACGTCACCCACCAACTGCATAACAGACTGCGCCTCATCCTCGCCGAACGCCATCCTGCTAGCCTCCTCAACGCCGTGCGTCCGCAGAAAAGACCGCTCGTCTTGTTCTTGTATCTGAGTCCCCATCGCGATGACGACAGTCACGTCCCCGCCACCCACCATGACCTCGCAGCCGTCTTCCATGCCGGCTTTAGGGCGGCCTGACTTTAATTTAACAATCCCCGCAGTTTCAGAAGCATCCAACACACCATCCTTGAACACGAGAACCTGAGCGGGGTTACTCCCCAAAGCGTTTATCGAAAGCCTTCTGCCGTGAACTGACGCCGATAACGCCTGACGTGAAACCTGTTTGTCGTTTATACCGCAGGAGATTGGCGCCCCATGTCTTCCGCCAGTAACCACCTCACCGTTAAGAAGCCGGCCGGAAGTATCAGCTGCCTGCTGGATAGGCTCAAGCCCAGTCCCCAAATCATTCACCTGCTGGCCGCTTATCGCAAGCGTGTGCGTCTCGGCGACGGAAGGAACCCTGCGCTCCTCCGGACCGCCCGGCTGCTGGATAACCCTCGACATAGGTTAATATAGGAGAAATGAGGTAAAATAGGCTTGAAAACTTCGTCTCAGGCCCACTGAGTATAGGCTATATTAACCTCCAGTCCCGTGTTTTAATCTGCAAAATGCCGGTCGAAACCTCTTGCACCCCCCGGACTGCTGCCGCCAAGGTGGCAGCGCAAGTGAACGTAGAGGAACAGCTCCGCCTGTTTCGGGATGCTTCAACAGCACCGGGGGCGAGCCGGCAGAATCTGGATGCGGAAAGCTCTTTTCTGGAGCGGGCGCGCCTTCTGGCTGCGAAGTCTGGCCTTGCGCCGGAAACAGTGAAAGATGCTGCGTCCGCCATGGCGCGAGTGGAATTGAGGGAGCAGGGTGTGGACTTGGACGGCCTCTCAGACCCCCTCGGGAACAGCAGGCGCTTCAATGACACCCGGTTGGAGGCGCTTGAGGCGGGTGACTTGGTCACGGCGGTTGCAGGAGAAGTGAGCAAATGCTACAATCCGGGAGACGGAACCTACACTGACAGCCTGAACCCTGAGGACGTCTACCGCGAGTTGAGGAGAGTCCATGACGAGAGCGCACTCAGGGGGTTGGGGGCGCTTGCGGACGCCCGGTTGGAGGGAGCGCCTGCCATGGATGCGTCGCCCGGATTACCCGCGTTTACGGGGGAGTTGGCCGTTGAATCAGCGCGGAGGCGTGATGCCGGCCGGGAGGTCGACGGGCGCATAAGGCAGGGGGACTTCGAGGGTGCTTTAGAGGGGTTATGTGATGCGGGCCTTGACATGTACCGTGGGTTGGGTAACGTTTCCTTCGAGGATGATAGTGAAGCGGCGAATGCGGGTCTCGACCTCATGCAGCGGTCTGCCGCACTACCGGGGATACCCTTGAAGAGGCTTAGGGATGTGTACGCAAGTTACGTCAGCATACCGGAGGGCGTGAGAGATAAAGTTGACTTCACACGATACGCAGGCATACACCCGAAAGGCGGGGCAGAGTGGGACCCGTGGAGACACACTTTTTTCCTCGAATACGCCCGCGAAACAAGCCCAGAGCGGTTTGACTTCGAGGGCGCCTGCGCCTTGGACAAGGACGGACTCAGGGTTCTCGCCCGTGTTTCGAAGGAGTATAACGGCCTCCCCAAACCGTTCCGGGACAGAGTCGGGTTCGATGAGTACTCGACGCTGTCTGACGATGGGAGAGTCATGGTCCGCGGGTTCGCGGACGTCGGCCGGCCCGAGCAACTCAGCCTCGACTTTATCCGCGGGCTGGAGAGCGCCGAGCGCACGCCTCTTGCCGCAGTAAGCCCCGATGAGAGGGAATCAGTACTTGGGGAGATGCGCGAAGCCCGAGAGGCTTCCGAGCGCGGAGACCGGGTGCCGGCCCTGCAGCTCGGTTGGAGGCTTAGGTCGCAGTATGAACTCTCTCCTCAGATTCTGATAAACGACGCACCCCGGATTTTCGAGCACTTTGAGAGGCACGCAGGGTACTCTGAGCGGCAGGTTGAGGCGATGGACGTTCACGCCCGAGTGCGGGAAGCGCGTGAGGCGGCGGCAGTAGTTCAGCGCGAGCTTTCGGGTTTGAGGTTTGCCGAGGCAAGCGGGGAAGAGAGGACAGCGCTCGATACGGGAGGTTTCCTGCTGAGGAACTCTGAGGGAGAAACAAGGCCCGACAGAGGAAGGCTTGAGGCTGCGGACTTGACGGCGGTCTCGCGGGAAACCGGGGTGAGTGTCGGGAGACTGAATGAGCTAATCGCTCGGGAGAGGTCGAAAGAATTCTTTGCCCACGCATACGTTGAAGACGGGAAGCCTGTGCTAAACCCTTTTGGCATGGAATCATACACTTACCACACCCTCGACGACCTTGAGGAGAAGTACACAAGGAATATGGAGTCAATCCGGTCCGCCACTGAGGGGGTTGACGACCCACAGAGGTTGAGGGAGGTCGTACAAAAGCTGGACGAACAGGGTATACGAGTAACCGCTCAAGCGCCTCATGAAAGTGGGTTGCCGGAGTTGGAGCAGCTTCGCTCAAGGATTAGGAGGGAAATCGGATGGCATGAGGACCAGCTGGATATCATTGAGGCCAGCAGGAGGATTAGGTCGGGTGTTGACCCGGGCATAGTGAGCGGTGAAGGAATGATTTTCAGTTATCTTCCGCGCGAAAACTTCAGAAGCGACAGCCCATTAAGCAGGACTGGAGTGATTGGCTCAGTCACCGGCTCAATCGCGCTCCTCCATGAATACCGCCACCTCGACGACTTTATGTGGTATGGCGGACAGAGGGGGGACTTCGACCACTACATAACGGAAGTGAACTCCTACCTCGTCAACGTCCTCACAGGAGACAGGAAGGACTGGGAGGACGTGAAAGAGACACTCGTAGGCCCAGCATACATGGGCAAACACCAAGAGAATCCAGAGTATCCAAGAGCGAGAGAGCTTATGGAGCGCTCTGTCGACGTCGTAAAGAACCTGCAGGACAGTGGAGTCTCGAATTCTGCAGTGACGAGCGTGCTCCTCCACGCGACATCCTTCCAGGACATCCTCCGCTGGGAGCCCCTGTTTGAGGCGCCCGAGACAGCCCGCGAAGTTCGCGAAGGAAAGCTGACTGTTGATGAGTTCGGGGTAATGCAGAGGACGGCTCGGGAGGAGTTTCAGCGGTTGGTGGCTAGCGGAGAGAGAACTGTGTGAGCGTGCCTAAAATTCGTCCAGCTTTTTCTGTCCTCTCCCCCAGTAGGCGTCTTTTTCGCCTTTGAGTGTGGGTCGCCCGTACTGGCCGCCGCCGCCGGCCACATAAGGGACGCTTCCTTCGCGGAATTTGGCGACGAGCCCGCCGATGCCCGCGTCAATCCTCTTGACGTCTTCGATTGGCGCATCCACCAGCACGTTTATTTCAGAGCCGAGAGCGCGAACCAGCCGCATCCACTCGTCCTGCACCTTCTTCGCCTGCGGGTTCGAGACGCCCCGCGCAAGGCAGATGACTTCGGCGAGCGGGAGGACGTGCATGTAAGGCGGCCGGTGCTGGGGATGACGGGGGGCATCCCAGGAGGCGAGCTCGTTCACCCGGTCGGCCACGCCCTTCTTGATTGTTCCCTTGCACTCTGGACAACGCATCTTGAGGGATTCCGCGTCCTTGAAGTGGTAGCGGGTGAAGCAGCGCGTGCAGGCGGTGAGGTGATATTTCCCCTCCCTCGGATTCAAGCCGACGTTCAGGGTGAACCCACGCCCTCCCTCGTGTTTGAAGGCCTTCACGATTTCCGGGAACGACAGCTCGGGAAGCCTCAGGCGGTTGAACTCCCGCCCAAGCCGGTGCGGCCAAGGGCTGTGGCAGTCGCTGTTTGACGTGAACACGATGTCGGACAGTTCGGAAATCCTGTCAGCCATATCGGAGTCGGCGGAAAGCCCTAGCTCTAGGAATTTAACGTGCTTTAGGTTGTCTAGGTAGCAGTCTCTGAGAGAGTCGTATTCCTTGTAGACTGCAGTCCAAGGCGTGAAGGCGTGCGAGGGTCCGACGAGCCCCCCAACTTCTTGTGCGTAGTCAACGATTTCCGCGCCGGAAAGCCGCACGTGCGGGCGGCCGTCCTTCTCGATGTCCACTGAATGCTTCCTGAGTGCGAGACTCAACTGCTCCGCCGCCGCAATTGAAGGGAGGAGGATTACGTGGTGGACGCGGCGGGCATCCTCAACCTCGGTTGACACAATGAACCGTGTTTCAGAGTTCACGGCTGCGTAGATTCCATCCCCCACAACCTTAAGGTTCTCCCTCATGTGCGAGAGCCAGCTCGGGTGAAGCGCGTCCCCCGTCCCCACACAATCCAAACCCTTAAGACGAGCCTGAGAGGCGATATTCGGGACCGTCATGTCCGCGGAAGTCCCGCCACTCTCACGTGAGTGAATATGGAAATCGATGTTGAATTCCTTCATTTTAGGTTGTGATGTGAGTGAAACGAACCCCACTCTT
>CAZJQY010000013.1:0-11066 GCA_964548095.1 uncultured archaeon | reverse complement strand
GTAATCCCCAACGTTGAATTGAAGTGCGCGAAAAATAAGTTCGACGAAATCGCCCTCGACAAAACAATAACCGTAAAATTAGGCAAAGAAGAAATTATCATATCGCATCTTGAACTACAGATTGCTTTCAAGGAAGCCGTCCTAAAATCTCCGAAGGACATGGAAGACGCCAGACACATCAGAAACATAGCGGAAAAACACCTTAACAAGGCGTTAATAACGAAGTATAAGAGGATGCTGAATGAGTTTTACCGATGAAAACCAAAAGGAAAGAATGAACTTCATCGACCTATGGTCGAAATACGTCCTTGAACACCCCGACAAAGAATGGTCGAGGCAACAGAACATGATAATCAACTCTTGTTTAAGGTCAACCTCCATCACAAAAGAAACGTACTTGAAGATGAAGGCATAAAGGAGACTACACTCCTAGCTCACACCTCGTTTTAGGGCGATCGACACAGGGCAACTCGAAAATTTCGGAAAACAACAATTATCCTGTCTTTTTTAAGTTTTTTGCTCATTTTTCGGGTGTTATCCGTCTTTTTTATTTGCGTATGTTTTTTTTCTTTACGGGATGTTTCCGATACTGGATTCTCGTGAGTTGCGGAGGATTCGAGAGGCTGTTGACGGCGGTTTGTGTGAGGTTGAGGTTTCCCTCGACTTGGGTTTGAGCAAGACTTTGGTGCGGCTTTCTGGGGAAGGTTTTTACGTGGGCGGTCGGCTGGTTCCGGTCAGTAGGCTCCGTGAGGACGATGACAGCTGTTACGTCGTCGTGGACGGGGTGCTCCATAAGGTGCAGTTTTTCTCTGAGGAGTCGAAGACGCTCTACAAGCTGGTTCCGACGAGTTACAGGCCGATACTCCAGTTTTCGGGAACGTCGATGCATAAGATGCCGTTTGTCGAGCGCATCCGGGGTGAGCGGCTTTCGGGGAGCGTGTTGGATGCTGGCACGGGCTTAGGGTACACGGCGATTGCGGCCTCTGAGTCGGCTGACCACGTTACCACCATCGAAGTCGACGCGACGGTCGTAGAAATCGCGAAACTGAATCCCTACTCCAGGGACTTGTTCTCGAAAGGAAACATAAAGCTCATAGTCGGCGACATCGTGGAAGAGATACGTAAGTTCCCGGATTCCTCCTTCGACTACGTAATATTTGACGCGGGGACGCCGCGCTCATCGGGGGAGTTTTTCTCGCTCGAAAATTACCGTCAGGCCTTCCGCGTCCTAAAGGTTGGGGGGAAGCTTTACCACTACCTCCCCAAGCATCACGTCCGGCGGGGGAGGGACTTCGCGGCTGAGGTAGTATCGCGGCTTAAGGCTGCAGGCTTCACAGTTGTCGAGAAGAATGTCGCAGACTCCTATGCGGTCGCGGTGAAAGGCGGGCGGCTCTCTAAGGGAGCTCGTATTTTGCGGCGACCGGCATCCTCCGGCCGACGCCGAAGGCCTTTGAGGTGACTTTGATGCCGGGTGGGGCCTGCCTGCGTTTGTACTCGTTTTTGTTGACGGCGTTGATGACCCAGCGCACGGTAGTGGCGTCGAAGCCGCGCGCTGTGATGTCTTTCGCGGACAGCCCCTCCTCGATGTAGTGGCAGAGTATCTTGTCCAATACGTCATACGGCGGCAGCGTGTCTTGGTCGCACTGGTTCGGCTTAAGTTCTGCGGAAGGGGGCTTCCTGATGGTCTCCTTGGGGATTATTTCCCTGTCCCGGTTGATGTGGGCGGCGAGCTCGTAGACCATGGTCTTCGGGACGTCTGAGATGACGGCGAGGCCTCCGCTCATGTCCCCGTAGAGGGTGCAGTAGCCGACGGCGAGCTCGCTTTTGTTTCCCGTGGAAAGGAGGAGGTGGCCGAATTTGTTGGAGATGGCCATGAGGATGTTTCCTCTGATTCTCGCCTGAATGTTTTCGAGGGAGATGTCTATCTTTTTTCCAGTCTTCAGGTGCTTTCTCAGGGATTCAACGTATGCCTCGTATATCCTGTTTATCGGTATGACTTTGAATTCTATGCCAAGCTTCTTAGAAAGCTTCCTTGCGTCTTCAAGGCTTTCTTTTGAGGAGTAGGGGGATGGCATGGCCACACCTAGGATGTTTCTTGCTCCAAGAGCCTGCGCTGCGAGGCAGCAGGTGACGGCGGAGTCCACGCCCCCTGAGAGGCCGATGACGGCTTTTGAGAAACCGCATTTTCGCATGTAATCCCTGACCCCCAAGACCAGCGCATCATGCACTGACGCAATCCGCTCCTGCGGTACGTATGCGTCGCGCCTGCCATTCGAGTTCGTGTCGACGCTCAACACCTCCTCAGCAAACGGGCGCAATACCGCGAAAGCGTTCCCCTCCCTGTCCACGCACATACTCCTTCCGTCGAAGACGAGCTCGTCGTTTCCGCCGACCTGATTGACGTAGATGAACGGCATCTTATACCGTCTCGCATGAGCTCTCAGGAGCCGGTACCTCATCTCCTCCTTCCCGGCGCAGTAGGGGGAAGCGGAAATGTTTACGAGAAGGGTCGCCCCCCGTCTTGCTAGCTCGGCGACTGGGTCGAAGGCGTACGCACGCTGCGACGTGAGGCCTTGGCCGCTCCACGCGTCCTCGCAGATTGAGATGCCGAGGACTTCGCCTTTGAAGCGTATGAGTTTCGTCTCCTCTGCTGCGTCAAAGTAGCGCGCCTCGTCGAAGACGTCGTAGGTTGGGATTAAATGCTTGTGCTGGCTTCCGAGAATCCTTCCGTTGTGGATGACGAGGGCGCTGTTTCGCAGCCGCTTCCCGGAAGCTTTCGTCGGCGCCCCAACGACGAGCGCAGTATCTGGGTACCTCCTTGAGTGTTTTACTAGCTTTTGTATTGCCTTCTGTATCCCCTCTATGAAATCCTTTTTCTCGAGGAGGTCTTTCGGGGGGTAGCCCGATAGGAAAAGCTCGGTGTAGACGACGAGGTCAGCACCCTTGGCGTGGGCTTTGAGTGTCGCCTCAATCTTTGCGAGGTTTCCCTTCACGTCCCCGACCGTCGGATTAAGCTGAGCTATGGTAACGCGCATACCCCAAACCCCTCGTGCGAGCTTTAATAGGTTCTCGCAACCCGAATCTTTGTGCCTTCCTTCCCGCAGATGATGCAGGAGGCCTTTTCGTCTGTGAGCGTGAGTATGGTGCCTCTGCTTTCGATGTCCGGGGCGCAGTCTTTGCTCCCGCACCAGCCCGCAGAGACGATGCCGTCCTTGAGTTTTTCCTCGAGCTCGACTGTTGTTTCCGCGCTGTGGTGCCGCTCATCAAATCTCTTTTGAGCCTGCTCCCGAAGGGTCGCCTGTATGGAGTCGAGAATGCTTCGGACGTCTAGTTTGCTCAACTCGATGCTTTCTTTTCCGCCGGTGTCGCGCCTCACCGCGACGACTTGTTTCTTGTCGGCATCCCTCGGCCCGACTTCAAGGCGCAGGGGGACGCCGCGCTGCTCCCACCTGTAGAATTTGGCGCCAGGACGCTCCTCGCTGTTGTCTACTGCGTAGCGTATTCCCTGCTTCTTTAAGGCGGCTTCGACTTTTCCGGTGAATTCCGCGACCTTCTGCTTGTCTGAGCTTTTGAAGACGATTGGGACGATGATCGCCTGGACTGGGGCGACGGCCGGCGGAAGCCTCATGCCTTTTTCGTCGCCGTGGACGGCAACGACTGCGGCGAGTAGTCTCCCGAAGCCTGGGCCGTATGAAGTCTGCCACGCAAGGTTTTTCCCGCCGCCCGCGTCCTCAAACTCGATGTTGAATACTCTGCTGAAGTGTTGGCCTAGGTTGTGGACGGTCGCAATCTGGAGGGTCTTGCCGTCTGGAAATAGTGTGTCGAAGGCTATCGTGTATTCCGCGCCAGGGAACTTGTCCCACGGCGGCCTCTGGTTTACGTCGACGGGAAGGCAGAGGAGGTCCGTTATCAGCTTCCCGTAAATCTTTTTTATCGTTTCGATGTTTTCGAGTGCCTCCTTCTGGGAGGCGAAGGCGGTGTGGCCTTCGTTCCACCATATTTCGCGGCTTCGTATGAGTGGCCGGGTGTGTTTGGTGTCGTGGCGGTAGACGCAGGTTGTCTGGTGGATTTTCACCGGCAAGTCCGTGTGAGACCTAATCCACAAGGCGAACATGGGGTACATGCACGTCTCGCTGGTGGGGCGCAGCGCAAGCTTCATGTCCAAGGGGTTCCCGCCCGCGTGCGTCACCCAGTAAACTTCTTCCTCGAAGCCGGCTATGTGCTCTGCTTCGGCGGCCAAAAGGTTTTCTGGGATGGCGACTGGAAAGTACATGGGCTCGTGGCCGTCCTCCTCGAGCAGCCGCTCAAGGTGGCGCACCATCTCGCGGATTATCCGGACTCCCGTCCCCCGGTAGACTGGCATCCCCTTGACGGGGTAGCGGATGTCGATGAGCTGGTTTTCGTCGAGCATCCTATGGTACCAGTCTGAGAAGTCTTCCATGCAAGATATATGGTAATCACACTAAAAATAGGGTGGGGATGTTCCCTACTTTTTCTTGATTTCAGGGAGCATGACCCTGAAATAGTTCATGACGGTGACGAGGATGAGGGGGCCGATGAGGATTCCCGCAAAACCGAATACTGCGGCGCCGAAGATGTAGGTGAAAAAAAGGAGTCCCATGGGGACGGTCTCGCTTCCTGAAAGGTAGGGGCGGAGTACCATGTCCGGAAACCAGTCCACGATGATGTAGACGGCGAGGGCAGACACCACGAGATACGAGAGGCTCTCGACGAGGATGCCGGTTGTTGATGCCTGAAACCACATGTTTGCGATAAGCGGAATCCAGACGATTTTCATGCCGACCACTGGGATAAGGTTTGCAATCCCGCCTAAAACTCCGAAGAGAATCGGGTACGGTATTATAATCCGCTCTGACGGTGCGAGCATGTCAACTCCTATGAAGACTACGATGCCCAAGACTGCGCTCACGAAGGCGACGAGGATGTTCCCGAAGAACGTGCGGTAGAGGTCTGCGTCGATGCCGTCCAAGAAGGCGGTCGTAAGCTGGCGCTCCTTCTCGGAGTTTATCGTCGACATGAACCACGCCCTGACGTCTGAGCCGTCTTTTAGGAGGTAGAATGCAATCGCGAACACGAGGATGACCTTGAAGGCTATGCCAATCGTGCTTTTCGAGAGGAAGAGGATGAACTTTCCGACATCCTGGTTCTGCTGGATGATTATCACAAGCTGATTAAAATCGAGCGTGTTAAAGGAAATCAATGCCTCCTGGAATACCTTGTTTATCTTGTTGCCGATGGGGTCTCCCAATCCCTTGAGGACTTGAGTGAGCTCGTTTGAGGCTACCGTAAACGTGTAATACAGGAGGATTGCGAGGGGGATGAGTAGGAAGAGGATGGCGAATCCGGCGCTTGCTTCCTTGGAATCGATTTTCCCGTTAATCCACCGGTAGAGGGGGCGGAGTATGTAGTAGATGAAGAGGCCGTACATGAGCACGTCGATGAACGGTTGTATCATGTACAGGAAGAGTCCAATCGAAAGTAGACCGAGGACGAGCCAGTGAACCCTTGTCATATGGTTAATTGAATGGATTCGCCCGAATAAAAGCTGCTCACTCGTAGCGCAGTGCGTCGACGGGTTTCAGCTGCGCGGCCTGCCGGGCCGGGAAAACCCCCGACGCGCAGCCGATGATGAAAGAGAACAGGAGCACGCTCCCGACGAACGTGTACGAGACGTGGGCTCTCAGTATGTCAGAGCCGAGTGCTCCCGCCCCGAGATACTCGACGGCCTTGCTGAAGCCGAGGCCGAGGCCGATGCCCACCAGGCCTCCCAAGAGGCCGAAGATTCCAGCCTCAATCAGGAAGATGCCCAAAATGTCCCCGTTTCTCGCCCCAACCGCCTTCATGATGCCAATCTCCTGCGTGCGCTCGAGCACGTTCGTGTACATGGTGTTCATGATGCCGACTCCCCCAACCAGAAGCGAGATTGAGGCGATGCCGATGAGCACCGCCTGCACGACGTCCAAGACTGTGCCGACGCTCTCTTTGAGCTGCTCCTGCGTCTGGACGGAAAAGTCTTCCTCCCCCTTCTTCTGGTTGCGGTCCTTGCGCATCCGCTCCCGGATGGCGTCGGCCACGTCAGCCGGCTGGTAGCCATCCTTCAACTGAACGAGGATTGTGTAATAGTCCTCTGTGTCGAACACCTCCTTTGCGGTGTCTAAGGGGATGTAGATGTTGGTGTCGTCTTGGTTGTTGCCGATGCTTTCGATGCTTCCGATGACCCTGAATTCCCTCTCCTCGATGAGGATACGGTCGTTCACCTTCACCGGCTTCTTGAAGAAATCCCCGCTCTGTATCATCCAGGTGACGATGCTCCTGTATTTGTCCGTCGGGTAAAACTTCCTGCCCTCGTGGACTCTCACCGACTGCATGTCCTCTATAATCTTCTGCGACTTGTCGGTTGGGATGCCCGCGATGAAGGTGTATTTTCGTTCACCCATAAACTCCACAAGCCCCAGTTTCGCTATCATGCCCCCCACCAGATTCACGCCGCGGACGCCCTCGACGATCTGGATGTCGTGGTCCGTCAATTTGCTTGCGCCGGATGGCGCCCCAAAATTATTCCCCGGCATCACCATGATGATGTTTGACCCCATCTGCTCGAACTGCATGTTGATGGCATCCTGCATTCCCTGCCCCAAAGAGATGAGGGAGACGATGGTGGCAATGCCTATGAAGATGCCAATCATCGTGAGCCAGCTCCTCACCCCCTTGTGCAATATGCTCGTTACCGCGTACGTGAAGTAGTCTCCAATCATCACCGAAACCTCAATGCATCGACCGGCTTGAGTAGTGCCGCCTTCCGGGCCGGGAAGACGCCTGAGATGCTGCCGACGATGAACGAGAAAAGGAGCGCTCCCGCGATTAAATTCCATGATACGTAAGCTCTGAGCATGTCCGAGCCGAGCTGCTGGTTCGCCACAAGCTCCGCCGTCTTGCTGATGAGTAGTCCGAGACCGCACCCGATGGCGCCGCCGACGAACCCGAGGAGTCCCGCTTCAGCGAGGAAAACCTGCATGATGTCCCAGTTTCTTGCACCCACCGCCTTCATGATGCCAATCTGGTGCGTGCGCTCGATAACGCTCGTGTACATGGTGTTCATGATGCCGACTCCCCCAACCAGAAGCGAGATTGAGGCGATGCCGACGAGCACGTACCGGACGATGTCCAGCACGGAAGTGAAGCTCTTTATCATCTGCTCGGCGGTCTGGACGCTGAAGTCCTCCTCGTCCTCCTTGACGCCGCGCTCCCTGCGAAGCTTCTTCTTGACGTCTTCGGCGACTTTGGAGGGCGAAAACCCCTCCTGTGCTTTAGCGCTTATGATTTGCACTTCCTCGCCTTTTTTCTTAAACATCTCCCGCGCGGTGTCCAGGGGGATGGTTACTTTGTCGTCGTGGAAGGGATTCCCGCTCAGCTTGTTGATGCCGACGACGTCGAAGCTTATGCCCTCGATGATGACCTTGTCGCCTTTTCCGATAGTCCTTTTGAACATCTCGTCTGCGATGTTCCTGCCGATTGTCGCCTTGTAGCGGTCTCCCTCACGGAGGTAGCGGCCTTCTTCGACGACGAAGTAGTCTACTTGCTTGATGAAGTCGGTGGTCTTCGGGTCGACTGAGGTCGCAAACACCTGCGTCTCTTTGACTTCCCCGTCGAATTCGATTTTGACAAACTGCACGACAACGCCGATTGCGTAGTCTATCCCATTGACGCTGCGTACGGCGTCTACGTCCTTGTCGGTGAGCTTCGCGGTCGAGTACTCGGACATTGCTACTCCCACAACACCGCCCCCCCCGCCGGGCGTTATGATTATGCGGTCTGCCCCGACCTGCTGCGCCTGCCGCTGGATTGAGTCCTCAAGCCCCTGGCCGATGGAGATGAGGGAGACGACTGCCGCAATACCTATGAAGATGCCGATGAGCGTCAGCCAGCTCCGGAGCCTCCGGTGGGCGAGGTTTATGAGCGCAAGCCCGAGGTAGTCGCCAATCATAATCCGCGCTTGAAGATTTTCTTGTTGAGGAAGGCGGTTATCGCGTTCACCAGCTTGTAGACGAACCACACGAGCAGGTACGCAACCACCAGGGCGGGAACCGCGATGAGGGCGGTCGTAAGGCTTGTTGACGAGCCGTTTGCTTTGGTCACCTTTGCGTACTCCTCCGTCGAGAGCACCCTAAGCTTTGGGCTAAACTCCTTTGAGAGGAGTTCGTCGCTGTTCTCCTTCTTGTATTCGACCCTCACTTTGAGCGGGACTGGGGATTGGACTTTGTCGGCGAGTTTGATGGTGAATTCCTCGGTCTCGAAGTCGTCTGAGGCGAGGTTGCCGATGTAGGATTTGTCCGCGGACTCGACCGTGTACTCCCCGGTCGGGATGAGCTGGACGGTCACGAACTTCGCGTCGATGAAGCCCTTGTTGGTCACGCTCACCACAATCTTGCCGCTTTTTCCTTCCACGAAGTCGTCTGCGCTATCAAGGCCGGCTTCAATGGATGGGTCTCCCTTGACGAGCACGCCGATGGTGTTGTTGACGGTTATCTTGCTGCCGCTCTCGTTGATGTAGGTGATGACTACGGTCGCTTTCTTCGCGCTGATGGTGGCTTTGCTGTCCACCGACACGTTGAACCGCACGCTCTTGCTCTGCTCCCCGATGAAGTTACCCACGTTCACCTCACCAGAGTCCAAGACAGTCAGAGAATCCGGGGCCGTCAGTTCGAGTGTGACGTGCCGGGCGTTGCCTCCGCCTACGTTTGAGATGGTGAGGTCGATGAATCCGGTTGACCCTATCCTCAGTTCGTCGCTCTCCTTCACGTCAAACTTCACGATGCCCTTTACGGGAATGTCGAATTGGTGCATTCGGGCGACGTCTATCTCCTTGCCGTCGAGGTCAACGTTGATTACCTGAAACTCCATCCGGTAGTCGGTCGCCGGCGCCCCCTCGCTTATCTTAATCTTAAAAGGGGTGGTCCATGTTTCGCCGACAAATATGCGGCCGACGTTTTTCTCGCCGTCGATGATGGTCACATAATCGCCGGATATGTCGCTTGCGGGAACCAGCTTTGCCTTATACAGCATGTTCCTGCCCGTGGTGACGGCACCACTTGGGGTCCCTTCTTTACTCCACACGTCACGGCTCACCGGGCTCTCATGGAACTTCACGTACACGTCAACGACGTTGCCTGCCTCGACCATGGGCGGGTCGAGGGATATGGAGTCCACGTTCACTTCCCCACACACGGTCTGCAGGAACGCCATCAAAACCAAAATCGTCATCAACTTTTTCATCTTCAATTGCCTCCGTCTACTATTTTTCCGTCCCGAAGCTGCACGATCCGCTCCGCCTTCTGGGCGATGTCGGCCTCGTGCGTTACCATGATGATAGTCTTGCCCTCATCCTTGTTGAGCCCCTTGAGCATGTCGACAATCTCATTCCCAGTCTTCGAGTCCAAGTTTCCCGTCGGCTCGTCGGCAAGAATCACGTCGGGGTCGTTGGCGAGGGAGCGCGCTATGGCGACCCGCTGCTGTTGTCCGCCTGAAAGTTCTGTCGGACGGTGGTCCATCCTGTCCGCGAGGCCGACGAGCGATAGCAGTTTCCTCGCCCGCTCCTCCCGGTCGGCGGGGAGCTTGCCTTGGAACATCATGGGCAGCGTCACGTTCTCAAGCGCCGTGAGGGAGGGCATGAGGTTGAACTGCTGGAAGACGAATCCGATGGTTTTCCCGCGAATCTGCGCGAGGTCGCTTTCATGGAGCTCGGATATGTTTTTTCCGTTCAGGAATATCCTCCCCCGGGATGGTATGTCGAGGCATCCGACCATGTTCATGGTCGTTGATTTCCCGCTTCCCGAGGGGCCCATGATGGCCACAAACTCGTTGGGGTAAATCTTTAGGTTGAGTCCGCAGACGGCGGGCACCTCCACTTTCCCCATCCGATAGATTTTCCAGACGTCAGAGAGCTCGATGATTGGTTTCTTTGCCTCTTTCGCGTTCTTCTTGGATTCTCTCATCTCCTGTTCACGTCCACTTCACGGTGGTATACCCAATACGAGTAAATTACTATAAATACGGTCGCCCCGATGATGGCGGTCAGGGTAATCCAGATGCCGTAAGCCGGTCTCATAAGGCCTGCGAGTATTATGACGGCGGCGGCCCTGAAGAGGATGCTGCCCAGCGCGTGCGTCTTGTTCCACACCATGTCGCTTGCAAGCGCCCAGGGAGTCCTGAATCCGACCCAGAAGTTTCGTTTCACATACTGCATAATGTACCCGATATAGTAGAAGAGCCCCGCAAGGGCTGCCGTGATGAACGTGTTCATGTCTAAGGCATGCCCCAGATTTATGGCGACGGTCACGCCGTAGAGAGCGGCCATGAACGCTATGAACGCCACCCTCAAGCCGAAGTAGTGTTTCTCGAAGTCCGCAAGGTTCTTCCTGAACTCGAGGACTTCGATACGCGGTATGGCGTACAGGAGAGCCCACACGGTAAGCGTGACAAACGGCAGCAGCCACAATCCTGTAAATCTTCCGCCGAAGCCGTCCGGCTGGCCGTAAGCGTTCCAGTGGATGATTATGCGCTCTGGCATCCTGTCTGCGACGCCTGCCGCAAGCACCAGCATGAGCGCGATGAGGCCCAGGGGGATAAGCTCTTTTTTGTCCATGTTAGTTCGTCGTATCTCCTTTTTGTTCGGGAATGCGATTGAGGACTGCATCCACATTCTGGAAGCTTTCCTTAAAGGTTGTGATGTTTTCGAGGTGGCGGCGTGCGGACTGGTCGCGTTCGAGCGCCTTCTCCGACCGCTCGAGAGCTTTGCTTAAGGAGTGCACTGCGAGGTGAAGGCTATTCACCCGCTTGTGGATGATGTCGTCGGGTTTGTACTCGCACTCGTAGTAACTGCGCTTCGACCCCGGTTTCTTGAATCTCCGGATGTCGAAGAAGCGTTCCACAAGCTCCATGGCCGTGCATACCGTCGATTTGCTGTAGCCTGTCTTTCTCGCGAGCTCGTCCAGCCCCAGGGGGGTTTCGGAGAAGAAGAGGGTCGTGTACAGTTTTACGGCGGTTGT
>CAZJQY010000012.1:0-11205 GCA_964548095.1 uncultured archaeon | reverse complement strand
GGCCCCGTAGTCCAAGTACTTTTTCGCGAACTCGTTCTTGGCGGGCCGCGTGTTGGTGACGATATCCAAGACCGTCCGCCTGAGCTCGGAGGATATTGGCATCTTCCGGGTCAGCTCCTGGATGATGAGCAGCTGCCGCTTCGTGAGGACCTTGTTGACTGTGGGCGATGCCTCGGACGTGTAGAGGTCGATGATGCGGTCCTCTTCGTCGCGCTCCGGGTATTTCACGAGGATTTTCAGGAGGAACCGGTCAAGCTGAGCCTCAGGCAGGGGGTAGGTGCCTTCCATCTCAATCGGGTTCTGTGTGGCGAGGACGAAGAACGGCAAATCAAGCTTGTACGTCGTGTTCCCGACAGTCACCTGCCGCTCCTGCATGGCCTCAAGCATCGCCGACTGCGCCTTCGGCGTGGCCCGGTTAATCTCGTCGGCCAAAACCACGTTAGAGAAGACGGGGCCGCGCTCGAATCGGAAGCTCTTGTTGCCGGTCTCGTCCTCGACGATGATGTAGGTTCCCGTTATGTCAGAGGGCATGATGTCCGGCGTGCACTGAATCCGCTTGAACGAGAGGTCCATGATGTTCGCAAGCGTCTTCACTATGAGCGTCTTCCCGAGGCCCGGGAATCCTTCAAGCAGCGCGTGGCTTTGCGTGAACACTGCAACGAGGACCTGCTCGAGGACGTCCTGCTGGCCGATGACGACCTTCCCGACCTCCTTTTTTATGTCGGAGTACATTTCCCCGAGCGCCGTATAGACCTTCTTTACCTCATCGTCTGCGAGTTGTTTTCCCTCAGCCTCCTCGACCATCTTCCAGAGGCTTTTTCCCTTGTCAATCATCTGCTTCCCTCCAAAAGTTTCTCAAAGTATTTTCGAACAAGCTCCTCCTGTTCGACTGGATAATCCTTGTATTCCGAGGCGGCCTCGAGCTCGGGCAGGACGTACGCCGTCCTGTCTAGTTTCTTCACCTCCTCCGAAACGTCGACGTCGCCGCCGTATTCCGGGTGAAGCTCCATAGATAAGTCCTGACCCCACAGGCTCGCAGAGCCGGGCTCCCCGTAGATGTTGGATTCAGCGTCCCCGCCGACTCCCGAACCGCCGCCGGGGATGGGCCCCTCAGAGAAGCCGGGCTGCCGGCCTCCTGCGGATGCCCCCAGCTGGTTCTCTTCCTCAGGGTTCGAATACTCCTCAGAGGACTCCCAGATGCCTCCGCCGAAGAGGCGCTCCCCCTGCGCCCGAAGCTCCTGTCCTGCCTTCGAGAGGGCGGAGTCCTTGAGGTTTAAGTCCATGATGAGGTCTTGGTAGCTTACGACGGTGACGGTCAGGAAGATGAAGGCGAGGATGACGGTGGTGAGTGTCCTGTAGGTCAGGTCCTCGGAGTCGACGAGTGTTGAGTAGCCGATGGAGTCGAGTTTCCGCGACACGGACGCGATTAGGTCGTCGACGATGATGTTTCGCCTGTTCCGGTACTCGAATGCCGTCTTAAGGCTTCCGTCAAGCCTTTTTTCCTCGTGCTCGAGCCGGTCGATAATCTTCGGCTTAAATAGGAGCTTGCTTATGACCAGCATCTCGATGTAGAGGGTCGCGGGAATGAGGGCATAGACTGTCTTTACGCCGAGGAGCTGGAAGAGGATGACGAACCCGATGATTGCGGCAAGGTATAGGATGAGCCACCCGTAAATCCGCGTCATCCAGTAAACCTTCTTGGCTTCGCCGAGCTGCTCCGAGAGTTCGCGCGTCATCCTAGGTTCCGTATCCTGCTCGCGTAGTATTCGGTGTCGTTGAGCTTCGTTTCGAGTTTGTCTAGCGAGTAGTATAGTTGGTTGAGTGCAGCGTCCATGGTGTCGTGCTGGTCGTTCAGGTCCTTTCTCAGGTTATTGTTCTCGACGCCGGGTACGGTGTCGCCCATGTCCGTTAAGCCGTCGTCGATGTCGTCCGCCTTAAACCGTATCTCCTTCACGCGGTCGTTCAAGTAGAGGAGGGATGCGTCAATGTTCCCGAACAGGTTCCTGACGCTGTCGAGTTGAGCTGATTTTTCGTTGAAGTTCTTGGTGAGGGCACCGAAGTCCTTGGTCGTCTTGTCCAGCTCAGTCTGGGTGTCGGAAAGCTGCTTCGAGAGGAGCGCATTCTCCGTCCGAATCTGGTTGAACATATCCCCAAGGCTCGACTCCCGCTGCTTGCTGATGTTTAAGGCCGAGAAATACTCGTCCACCTGCGTCTCCTTATCCTCAAGCGCCTTCTCCCGCACCTTAAGAAGCTCGCTCTTGTTCTCGAGCTCCCCTCGCGTCTTGTTCAGCTCGGAGTACATGACCTCGATTTCCGCCCGCGCCCGCGAGTAGCGTTTGCCGAGGTCGTAGAACGTGTACTTGTAGTAGGCGGAAAGGCCGACGATTGATACGATCGTCAAAAGCAGAAGCCCCATAAGCGCGTAATTGATGTCTCTTTTCATTCCGCATAAAGAATACGTTTATGAGGTTAAATGCTTTGCCGGCATCTGGTTTATGCAACCCGCGCCGGCGGTGAAACATGCCCCTGCAATTTTTTATGGTAGGTTATTTATCCGGAATATGAACTCGGCCATCACGGTGCCGATGTAGATGAGCAGAAGTATCAGGCCGTCCCTCCTCCGCACGTGGCCCTTAAGCATCGCTGCGAGCAGCACGAATGTGACGAGCAGGAGCGCAGGCGCCGTAATCTTCGCGGTCATGTCGTCGATGGCGAGCGGGTTCAGGAATGCGATTATCCCGAGCGTTATCAGAAGCGTGAAGATGTTGGAGCCGATAGTCTCGGAGACGACAAGCTCCTCAACCCCCTTGCGGGCCGCGCCAAGCGCCGCAGCAAGGTTTGGGATGCTCGGCCCGATGGCGCCCAACGTGATGCCGACGAGAAGCTCTGGGAGATTCATGTAAGAGGTCACGTTAAGGAGCACTCTGATGAATATCTCGGAGCCGACAATCAGGACGACAGCACCCAAGAGGAAGTAGCGCAAGCCCGTCTTAGGCTTATGATGAGACACGTATTCGCCGTATGTTTCCAGCGTCTCAGTCAGCTTCTCGGTCTTCTCCAGACGCTCGTGATGGCTTAAGTTGCGCTCCTGCTCGTAAACGTTTATCACATAAGGGATGAAAAGAAGCATGAAGACGAACCCGTCTACCCGTGAGAGATTCCTGTCTCCCAAGGCCATGGCAACGACGACGATGGTTACGACGACCATGAAAATCATGTCCCGCGTGACCATGATGCGGGGCACATGCATCGGCCGGACAAGCGCGGAAATCCCAACAATCAATCCAATGTTTACAATAACAGAACCAATGCTTGCGCCAAATCCGAGCGCAGCATGCCCTTTCAGGATGGATGAAATCGCGATGACAAGCTCAGGCAGGCTCAAAAGGAATGAGATGATGATGAGCCCTACGGCGAGGTTGCTCGTGCCGATGCGGTGGGCGACGTGCGCGGATGAGTCGGTAATCCAGTCGGAGCCGCGGAGTATCAGGTAGATTGCGGCGAAAAACAGGATTACGTTTAGGATGAGCGTTATCACGGGTTAGGAATCGCAGGCTGAAAATATATACTGCGTGAAAAAAGAGGGTTTGTGAGGGAGTGGGGATGCCTTCGCCTGAAGGCATATTATAACCTCCCACTTCTGTCACAATAGCCGACGGCGCAGGCAAACGATTGCCTTACGCCTTCTTCACGTGCTCGGCTTTTGGCCCGCGATCGCCTTCAACGACGTCGAAAGAAACGCGGTCTCCGTCCTTGATGACTGTATCACCTTCGATACCGCTTTTGTGCACAAAGTAGTCTGTGCCGTCATCGCCGCTTACGAACCCGAAGTTCTTCTTGACGTTGAAAAACTTGACTGTGCCTTCAACCATGCTTACTCACCTCCATAATATTTTAATGTCGTCTGATAGGATAGTCGACAGTGAACCATGCTGTATCAACAGAAACAATGTTGCAACCAGGGACATTACACGAAAACCTACTTTTTTATGATAAAGATATTTGATTGATAATATATCGTAATTGCCTTTAAAAATCACATTTTCCTGCTCGTATAGACGACGTTGCTACTGGATTTGGACGTAGGTCGATGACGGGAAATGGTTTTTAAAAATCTGGAAGGGTTTGCACCCATCCTCAAGAAGACCATCTATGTCGGGTTGCGGGTCGTATTCCGGGAAAACCTCCTTCAATATGCTGGCGCGGTCATAATGCAGGAGACTGAGGGAAAAGAGGATCCCGGCTTTATCATTGTTGATGAGAAATGCCCTCAGAAGCGAGGTCTCCATATGATACAGGAATGTCTTCAGCAAATCCCGCTGATAGTCATAGGGAAAGTATATGTCGTGGAAATGGACGACAACACCCTTACGCAATCGCGGTAGAACCTCGAGTATGAGGTAATTGACGTCACTCCCGGATTTTACGGTATGAGACGAGTCAATAAAAAGCAAGTCCCCCTCCCTTAAATCATAAAATAGCTTTAATGGTACCGACTGGACGTTCTCCTGTATCAACTCAATACCCCGAACGGCCTTAAGTTTCTTAGAAGGGTTTGGCTCAATACAAACTAAACGCGAATCCCGGCCGGCCTCCACACGATTACGCTCCAATGCCGCCAACATGCAATACGTAGAGACTCCCCCACCCACTTCGATAATCCTCCTCGGCTTATAAAAACGGATTACGGCGTGCAGAGCTTGAGCCTCGATGAAACCGTATCCTGGGCCGTAAAGGTTTCTGACGCCTTCATTATACACTTCGTTGCCCACGTACTCCCCAGAATAGGGCGCGCATATCCTCCTCAACGCATCAACTTGAGCATCAAGGTTAACTTCAATCCCAGGTAACTCAGATTTTTTCGCCCAAACACCCCTGCTCCGCCCGAGCTCACGAATGTCCGGGACGGGCGAGTAATAATGGGCTGGGATGACGTGGAATCCAAACCGCAGACCCAGCATATAGAAACGAAAAAAACCCCGCTTTAATGCATCCTTTACACCGCGAATCATTTCGAGTTAATGTGTAAAAATCCCTGCTTAAATACCTGCAAACCGATGGGAGTGGGGTTTGCCGAAGGGGGCTGATAGTTCTTTAATCACTAGATTACGAGGGGTATGCTTATCAGATTCCACCCTGTGGAGAGTGTATTCTGCAGGTTTATTGCGCTTGTTATGGTCATTGCGAAGCTTTTTTGGGAGGTGTTTGTGCCGTCTGAGGCGTTTACTGTTACGGTGTGCGAGCCGACGTCTGAATCATCCGGCGTAAAGGATATAAGGCCTGAGGGAGTTATTATGAGAAGTGGCGAGTCGTCTGTGAAGGAGAGGGAGTCGTTGTCCGCATCTGTTGCGCTAACCTGCATCGTGAACGACCTGTTCACGTAAAGCGTCTGGTCGGGTATGTCCAATATCACTGGAGGGGTGTTAAGTATCGTCACGGAGCCGGACGGATAGTATTCGCCGGCAAGAGCGTGCCCGTCAACCGGCTGCTGCAAGCAGGATAAGTTGTCGCCCTTTGAAGTTTCCGTATTTGAAAGGCTTTGCGATGACCCGTTCAAAGTTACGTTGTTTCTAACCCACCTGAAGTTGCTCCCAAGCTGGGAGTCTCCGTCTGAGTCTGAGTACCGAAAGCTCGTCTCCGTCCCCCAGGAAATCTCCGTCAGTGTCGTAGAGAAGCGGGTTCGTCGCCAGGGTCGGGTCGTATACTTCCTGGTAGTTGTTGGCGTACTCCTGGCGGAGGCTCACGGAAGTTTCCGCACAGGCTGCTTCCGAGGCCAGCTGCGTTGCGAACGCGTAGTCGTAAGCCGGGTTTCCGTCGCCCGGAACGTCAATCACGTAAGGAGTTCTGTCGTAGTAGACGACGGACGTTATGTGCCCGCCCGACACGAAGTGGTCTCCCGCAATCAGCCCTTCCGTGAAATTCCTGTTCGGGTTTAATTCAACCGCGTTAAGGTAAGTTGAGCCGACGAGAGGCGCAACATACACGACGCCCCAGTCGTTGCTCTGGTAACGGTATGTCGAGTTTCCTCCAACAAACAAGATGATTGCGCCGTCCGGGCTTGAGCTTATGCGCGTAAACCGTGTGGTCCCTTCTTCCGAGTACAGCTTGAATCCTGTTGCGTACTCCAGCATGTAGGACATATCCGCCTCATCGTAGTTGTATGAAGTCGTGTACTCGCGTCTTGTTCCGCGGCCTGTGATTAACGCCAAACTCCCGTCCCGCGCGTACATTATCCCGTTCAAGTACATGAGCAGGTTGTTTAACCTCGGGAAGCACTCTATCCGCCCGTGAGGGAGATTATTGTAGTAGCGTATCTCAGGCTTGTCAACCTGTGTGAGTGCTCCGCCCTCAAAGCGGAGTACTGCCGGAAGCGTGTAGGTTATGCTGCAGTTCACAGGCATAACACTGCCGTTCACGTTCACTGCGTCAGCGCTCGCGTAGCTCCGGCTTGCCGTACGCCAGTCGCCGACAACAATCGCGTACGAGCCGCCGGGGTGCCAGGCTACGCCGTTCAAATAGCGGCTGATCATAAGGTCGGTGACTCCTGTGGCAAGAGATACCGTCGTGCCGTTTGCGTAGTATACGAGCGCCACTCCCATGCCGTTGCCGTCGCCGCCGACGGCAAGAGCTAGGCTTCCGTCGGGCTTCCATGCCACGTCGCGCAAACTCCCTCCCGTCCCGGAAGAAAGTGCAGTGACGTTAGTGCCGTTGTAGTATAGTAGTGTTCCTCCGGCTCCGACTATGAGAGCTTCACTGCGGTTCGGCCTGAAGTCGACTCCATACAAGTCCGAGCTTACTCCCGACGAAACGGAGGTTAATGTTTTTGCGGTTCGGTTGAATAGGAAAATGTTTCCTTCCCTGCCAATCAAGAGCGCTACTTCGCCGTCGCTTCGGTAGGATATATCGTATATGGTCGGGTCGACGTCGCCTTGCGGGTTGTAGTAGTTGCTCATGCTGAATATGCTGTATCCTTCTGGTGTCGCGCCTTTTAGTGTTGGAGTGCGTTTTGTGATTTCGTCGTCGGTATAATATTTCCCGTCAACGCGCCCGAGAGGACTGAGCGTGTCTCCTACTATCTGTAGGGCTATCCAGCTTGCGTTGTTTCTCGCGTCTGCGTAGTCTATCACCGGCGCGCAGACGTATGAGACGTTCAGGTAGTGTGAGGCGTTGCCGGAAAACGTCTGGTTTAACGTGATTTTTGCTGTTGCGTAGTCGACTTGGTATTGGTTTAACCCGAGTGTTCCAGTCACTTCGGTAAAAGTTGTGATGTTTTCCATAATGTTCATAATCCATGAACTGTTCACCTGCGCGGCGCTTGGAACGCCCACTGGAACGTTTAAAGTATAGTTTACTCCCGGACCTTCATGACATTCGTTGGTATAGTAGCTGCCGTATGCAGTGTAATTGAAGCAGACCTTCTGGTTTGCGTTTAAGGCGTCGCCGAGTGTCACCATGTTGACGTTTACGGGCCCGTAGTAGTAGTATTGTCCGCTTGCCGGCGGGAAACTGTAGACCTGAGTGATTGTCCTGTTGAACACGTCCCAGGTTGTGAGTAGTGTGACGCTTGACACCGTCCTTGGCTTGCAGTATAAGTCCAGTATCCTCCCCGAGTAGTGTACGTCTGACCTGCTTAACGGAGGGTCGAAGTCGCTTGCATTAGTCCTGAATATCACTTTTCTCCCTTCGTAGTCCAGTAGGCCGTCGCCGTCAGAGTCTGCGTTGCTGGGAAGCGTGTGAGAAACCATTATCTCATAGTAGTCGCCTAATCCGTCGCCGTCCGAGTCCGCGTTCGTCGGGCTTGATTCATTACCGTCCGTCACTCCGTTGCGGCTTGAGTCCTCCTCAAAGTCGGTTAATCCATCAGAGTCGGAGTCATTATTCTGCGGGTCCGAAAACTGGTATTCGATTCTGTCTGACACGCCCTCGCCGTCTGAGTCGCTCACGAAAGGGTTCGATGAAACGTTGACGCTTACTACCGTTCCGTTAGCATACTTGACGGTTAGCGTGAATTCCCTCACTTCGTCGCCGTCGTAAAGCACGTCGTCGTCCGAGTCTTTGTCCAAGGGGTCTGTGCCATAAGATTTTTCCCCGGGGTGAAACACGCCATCTACTGTTATGTTGTACCCGTCCCAAACTCCGTCGCCGTCGGAGTCAGGGTTAATCGGAGAAGTCTCGTAGCGGTCGACTACGCCGTCGCGGTCTGCGTCCTCGAAGCCGTCGGATAATCCGTCGTTATCCGAGTCGGCGTCCAAGACGTTCACCTTCCCGTCTACGTCCGAGTCGAGGTTGTAGTTCACCTCTTTCCCGTCTGAGACGTTGTCGCCGTCCGAATCCCAGTCTATCACGTTCGGTCGTCCGTCGCCGTCCGAGTCGGAAAGCGGGTTTACTTCAGCGCCGTCTGCGAGCCCGTCATTATCTGAGTCATTGTCGAGTATGTTAGCAACGCCATCAAGGTTTGAGTCAGTCCACGGCAGGTACTCTTTTCCGTCAGGCATACCATCGCCGTCTGAGTCCGGGTTTGTTGCGTTTGAGTTGTGAGCAATTTCGATGGCATCTGTCAACCCGTCGCCGTCTGAGTCAGGGTTTCTGGGGTCCGTGCCGGCCTGATACTCTGCAAGATTACTTAGCCCGTCGTTGTCTTTGTCACCGGATGCTCCATTTTCTCCAGCAGCTGACGTCGGGTTAAGCCCATTCCAAGCTTCCCACCCGTCAGGCATCCCGTCACCGTCTGAGTCGTTACTATTCGGGTCAGTCTCATTCACGTCTAGAACGCCGTTTAAGTTAACGTCCTCCCCCTCCCAAGCTTGCGCAACACCGTCCCTCTTTGTCGGGTCAAGCCCCCAACTGCCGTTAGCAAGCCGTGTCCAGCCGTCAACCCAGCCGTCCGGCAGCCCGTCGCCGTCTGAGTCGAAATTCGATGCGTTCGTTGTCGTATTCCCGCCGTCGCCGTCATTCAGTTCAGGATAAGACTGGTTAACGAATCCCAGCTCGACCGAATCAGATATCCCGTCGAAGTCGGTGTCATCGACGCTGACCTCGACTACCCCCACAAAACCTTTCTTCAGTTTCAAGGTCGCGTTTCCGTAAAGAACGCCTATTCCTCCCGACTCGTCGTAGAGCACAAGCGGGCGTTCCCCGCCGTCTGAAACATTCTGCACCGAAGTCCAGTTGCCAAAGAAGCTGCGCGATTTAACGTTCCCACCCTCCTCCCACAGCACGTGAACGTTACCATCACCATCCAAAGCAATTGAGGGACTTGTGGAAGCGGTGGAGGAATCACTGACTTGGACGTCACTCCTCCAAACAGTGTCCTTAGCCCTCAAGTAAACCTGCATCAGCCCTGTCCTGTTGTCCTGCCAGGAAACATAGACCGAGGAATCATTCGATGCGATATTAGGCCGCGATGCATCACCCCCGGAAACAGACAAAGACTCCGGAGCACTCCAGCTCGAAAGAAAGTTTGAGTAGAGTATCCTGCTTGCACCTCCTGAAGTGCCTGTCCACACGACGTGTGGGATTCCGCCAACTACTTTAATCTCCGGCTGGGTTCCCGAGCCGTTCGTCCCGTAAACGAGAGTGTTGCCGAGCCAAGCGGAAGTGAGTATAGTCGTCGTCGAAGTAGTCGATGTCGTGAAGAGCGTCGTCGTGATGGTGTAGAGTGTCGTGCTGCTCGTCGTCGAGGTGGATGTTGTCGAAGTTCCTGGCACAGTCGTCGTCGAAGTCGTTGTCGTTGCCGGTGTTGTCGTAGTCGTTGTCGTGGTTGTTGTTGTCGTAGTCGAAGTTGTTGTGGCGCCAGGTACCGTGGTTGTCGTGGTCGAGCTTGTCGTCGAAGTCGTTGTCGTTGTTGTCGTGGTCGTCGTCGTTGTCGTGCTTGAGCTTGTTGTTTCGGGGACGGTCGTTGTCGTGGTCGTTGTTGTACTTGATGTTGTTGTCGTAGTTGTTGTTGTTGTGGTAGTGGTTGAAGTCGTCGTGGTTGTTGTGGTTGAAGTCGAGCTTGTGGATGAAGTGCTTGAGGTCGTGTACTTGAGCACGTAGTTTCCGCTCGTCGCCGTCCCAAGTGTGTCCGTCCACACGACGAAGTAGATTGTGTAGTTTACGTCGGAGGTCGCATTGAGCCTTACGTTATAGAACCACTTCGTCCCGTTTCCGACGGTCGAGTTCACGTACGCCGTGACGTTGTTTGCGGGTATGTTGAGCGTCACATTCTGGACGACGCTTTCAGCGTCGCTCGCGTTAGCGGAAACATCCAAAGTCAAGTCGACAAAACCCCCGTCGGAGGGTGAATTCAGGATGATGTTTGGGGGAAGTGTTGTCGAAGAACTAGAGGTCGAAGTTGTAGATGTTATCGTGATTGTGCTGGTGGTGGCGCATAAGTTGGGAGTAAGCGTGTAATCGCATTTAGTGCCGTTCCACTGGCAGTGTCCTGCCCCACAACAATCGGACTCGGTCTGGCACTCAGAGTCGGCGCACATGGCACAACCCGATATTCCGACAAAATCAGGATTAGACTTTGAAACGCCACCTTTCAGAAAAAAGTCGAAGAATCCCGCAGTGAGGGCGGAAAGCAAAGTCAGTACAACAATTGCTGACATGGATAAAACAATTTTTTTTCCCATGCAACCCACCCAAAGATAGAGAGATATGATAACGGAACATATTAAATGAAAAAAAGGTTGAGACACTCACGTTCCGCTTTGGCTTTCGCCGGCCCTTATTTTTTAGCAAAACATTTTTTGTCAGGCCGCCCGCAATAAGCAGTCGTTAATCTGCTTCCAGCATAAGCGAAAACTCCATGCCCCCATTTTCCGCCCCCATTTGCCCCCCCATCTATTTCTAGTATGAGTTAAGCTTTTGTTTTATCTGACTCCTTGCCGAAGGCGTGACTTGAACACGCGACTTCCAGATGACTCCGCAGAGTTATCCTGAAAGCTCCCTAGCTTTTTGGCATTCGCCACTCCAAAAGTTTTTTTCTTTTGGGGATGAAACACCTTTTCTTTTTTTAAAAAGAAAAGGGGTTTCTGCTTATGAGTCTGGCGCTCTGACCAAGCTGAGCTACTTCGGCTTTTGATTACTGATTGTTGTTGTTTAGTGTGGGTTTAATGGTTGCATGTAATTTTAGTTTTTATCACCTCTTTTTTCTTTCTTTTCCATGAACGCTTTTCTTTGAACCCCTTTTTCTTTCCCGAAAGAAAAAGTGGTTTCACG